>JBEKSH010000107.1:0-7284 GCA_049517235.1 Roseiarcus sp.
ATTGACCCCATCCCGCCGGGATGCGAGGAGGGCGCGCCTTCGCGAGGGAAAATTCTCGACATGACGCGCGCCATTGAAGTTCTGGGTCTCGGCAATTCGCTGGTCGACATCATCGCGCTGACGCAGGACGATTATCTCGTCGCTCAGAATATGCAGAAGGGCGCGATGACGCTGATCGACGAGCAGCGCGCCGAAGGCCTTTACGCCGCGCGTCAGGATCCAACCATCATGTCGGGCGGCTCGGCCGCCAATACGATCGTCGGCATCGGCTCGTTCGGCGTCAAGAGCGCCTATATCGGCAAGGTCAAGAGCGATCCGCTCGGCCACGCCTTCACCCACGACATCCGCTCGACCGGCGTCGATTTCGCGACCAGCCACGCCAGCGAGGGTCCCGCGACGGGCCGCTGCTTCGTCTATGTGACGCCGGACGGCGAGCGCACGATGAACACCTATCTCGGCGCGAGCACGTTTCTGTCGCCGCCCGACGTCGACGAAGCGCTGGTGAGCAGCGCGGGCATCATCTATCTCGAAGGCTACATGTGGGACCGGCCGGCGGCGAAAGCCGCGTTCCAGAAAGCGGCGCGGATCGCCCATCAAGCGGGCAACCGCGTCGCGCTGACCCTGTCGGATTCCTTCTGCGTCGACCGCTTCCGCGCCGAATTTCTCGATATGATGCGCAGCGGCCTCGTCGACACGGTGTTCTCGAACACCGAGGAAGTTCTCTCGCTCTACCACACCGCGGATTTCGCCGCGGCGCTCAGCGCGTTGCGCGCCGAGGGCGTCCTGGCCGTGGTGACGCGCTCGGAAAAAGGCTCGATCGTCCTCGACGGGCGCACGACGCATGAAGTGCCGGCCTTCGCCATCGACCGCGTGGTCGACACCACGGGCGCCGGAGACCTGTTCGCGTCGGGTTTTCTGGCCGGCATGGCGCGCGGCGCCGATTATGTCGTCTGCGCGCGCCTCGGCGCGCTGGCGGCGGCCGAAGTCATTCAGCATCTGGGCGCGCGCCCGCAGGTCGGACTGGCCGGGCTCGCGGCGCGGCACGGGATCGGCTTCTAGAGTCGCGCGCCGACGCTTCTGGATAGTCCGGCGCCACGGAGGTCGAGGCGCTTGGCGAATTTCAACAAGCGGTCGCTCGCGCGTCACCAGACGTTGGTCACGCTGAATCCGCTGGCGCGCAGCCGCTCGATCAGGCCGTCCCTGCCGATCAGGTGAAGCGCGCCGACGGCGACGAACACCGGGCCGCTGTCGAGCAGCGGCGCGAGGCGCTCGGCCATCACCTGATTGCGGGCGCCGAGCAGACGCGTGGCGAAGGCGTCCTCCGCCTCGCTCTCCTCGGGCGTGAGGATTTCGCTGGCGTCGAGCACCGGCAGAATTTCGCCCGGATCTTTTTTCGCGTAGAGACCCAGCAGGGTCGCGTACATGTCGTCGTCGAGTTCGGGACGCCTCGCCGAACTGATGAGGATGCTCGCGGCGAGCGCGGGGTCGACCGAGGCGAGAACGTCGGTCTGTTCGTCGATCGTCTCGATGGCGACGACCTTGACGCCGAGGTCTCTGGCGGTCCGGGCGAGGAATTCATCGACGATCGGAAAATCGCTTTGCTGCCGGACGATTTCGCAGGCCGGCGCCGCGGTCAGCGCCGCGAGAAACCACAACTTGAGGTGATGGGCGAGGGCGGCGTCGACGCCGCGCCCGGCCAGATATTTCTCGACCAGCGCGCGATCGTCATGCGCGCCGATGGCGGCAAGCGTGTCGCTCTCCTTGGCCAGCGCCTTGACCATCATCGTGGCGCCAAGCTCCGCCGCGGCGAATTTATCGAACGGGCCGCCGAGTTCGGTGGCGACCGTTTTGACGCTCAGGATATAGGCCGCCGCCGCGCGCGCCAGCGCGAGGGCGCGCTCGTCGGTCGAATGAATCGCGCCGAACAGATAGGAGGCGGCGCCGCCCGCTTTTTCGACGCGCCACAACAGCCCCTGCGAATTGTCCAGCTGGTCGCCGCGCCGCGTCCGGGCGGCCGCCAAGGCGTCGGGACGCAGCGCGACATCGCCGGAGAGATCGCGGCCCTGGCAGGCGGGCGGCGCGGCGGCGGGCTCCTCGGCGAGCGCGGGCGCCGGCTCCAGGCAGCGCCACGCCAAAGCGCCCGCCGCGCAGAGAACAACGGCTATCGCGCGCGCCCTGTTCATCCTTCGATCCGCTCCGGTCTTCAAGCTTTGAGCCTTTCGTCCGGCGCGGCGCCCGTCGCGCCGATCGGCGGGCTCACAATTTGCGCAGCGCCACTTCTTCGATCCGATGGCTCGCGCCCTTGGTCAACAGCAGGCTTGCGCGCGGGCGCGTCGGCAGGATGTTCTCGTGCAGATTGACCAGATTGATCCGCGTCCAGATCGAGCGGGCGGTCGATCGCGCGTCGTCGTCGTCGAGATCGGCGTATTTGTGAAAGTAGCTGCGCGGATCGCGAAACGCCGTTTCGCGCAGCCGCATGAAGCGCTCGACATACCATCTTTCGAGAAGTGCGTCGTCGGCGTGCAGAAACACCGAGAAGTCGAAGAAGTCCGAGACGAACGGGATCATCTTGTCCTCGCGCGAAAGGCGGTTGGGAAGCAGCACGTTGAGCCCTTCGACGATCAGGATGTCGGGCCGGTCGACGGTGATCGTCTCGCCGGGCACGACGTCGTAGACGAGATGCGAATAGACCGGCGCGACGACATTGCGCTTGCCCGCCTTGATTTCCGACAGGAAGCGGATCAGCGCCATTCCGTCATAGCTTTCGGGAAAGCCCTTGCGCTCCAGCAGGCCGTCGCGGATGAGCGCCGCATTGGGGCGCAGGAAGCCGTCGGTGGTGACCAGTTGGACCTTCGGCGTGTTGGGCCAGCGCGTCAGCAGCGCCTGCAGCACGCGCGCCGTCGTCGATTTGCCGACCGCGACCGATCCGGCGACGCCGATGATGTAAGGCACCTTGCCGTCTTCGGCGCCGAGAAACCGCTGCGTCGCCTTGAACAATCCCTGCGTCGCCGCGACATAGAGCGCCAGCAGCCGCGAAAGCGGCAGGTAGATGGCGGCCACTTCGTCGAGCGATATCGGGTCGTGCAGCGATTGCAGCTTGCGCAGATCGTCGATGGTGAGGGTGAGCGGCGTATCGGCGCGCAATTTCGCCCATTCGTCGCGGGTGAAGCGCCGAAAGGGCGAGGCGATCGCCTCAGGCTGTTGCGCCAACGCCGGATCGTTCATGCGGAACTTGAGACCTCGTCTTGCGGCAATCGCCAAACTTCGCGCCGACCGTCAGAATTTTCGCCAAACACCCGGACCGGCCCCAACATCAGGATTTGCGCGAAGCCTTTTCCTCGAGGCCCGAGCGGGCGGTTCGCCGTTCAAGCTCCGCAAGAACCTCGCCAAGCGAAACCTCGCGGGCCTGCAAGACGACGAGCAGATGGTACAATACGTCGGCCGCCTCCGCGCGAACCGCCTCGTCGCTCTGCCCGACGGCGGCGATGACCAATTCCACCGCCTCCTCGCCGAATTTCTTGGCCGCCCCGCGCGGCCCCTTGTCCAGCAGCGCGCGCGTGTAGGATTGCTCGCCGCCCGCCTGCGAGCGGAGCGCGATCGTTTTGGCGAGATCGTCGAGAGAGAACATCAAGCGAGGCGGCCCGGCAATGAGAAATACGGCTAAGTTTCTATTGTGACGCTGAAAAACGGGGATGTCGAGAAAGGGGCCGGCTCGATCGCGGTCTTTCGAGCCTGCGGCTCGCCATAATCATCGTTGGCGTCATCCCCAACGCCTCTGGCGCGACGGCGATTGGTGACTATATCTGAAGTCGGCTGCCTAACCAGGGATGTGGCGAAACGTCGCCGTGATTCCCGGAAGTAGCCTGTCGTGACGCCGACCGCCGCGAGTGTCCAAGGCGATGCGGCGTGGTGAAGATGACAGTGTGATCGAATCCCGCTGGCGGCCGAGCGGCGGGGAACGCCTGCCGGAGTTACCCGATGCGATCGTCCAGCGAAACCCAAGCCCTGTTCACGCTGCTCAGACAATTGGGCTCGCCTTTGGCGGTGAGCGCCATCGAGACGCTGGTGCAGGAGGGGAGCGACGAGGCGCTGTGTCGCGTCAACGCGCTTGATTTTGCGACGAAGCGCGGCCTCGACGAGGAGGAGGTGATCGCGACGTTTCTCCACGCCTCCCGGCTCGGCCTGTTCGAATTGTCCTGGAACGTGCTCTGTCCCGGATGCGGCGGCGTGCTCGACACCGGGGCCACGCTCAAGACGGTGCGCCACGACGAATATATGTGCTCGCTGTGCGCCGCGGGCTATGAGCCGACGCTTGACGAAATGGTCGACGTAACCTTCACGGTAAGCCCCAGCGTTCGCCGCATCGCGGCGCATGATCCGCATTCGCTGCCCATGCCCGATTACTATCGCCAGATTTTCTGGGGTTCGGGCGTCGATCTTCCCGATGGGGAAGCGCTCGACCGAGCCCTCCAGGAGATCACGCTCGACTCGGTCGAACTGGCGCCCGGCGAGAAGGCCAGCATCTCTTTGCAGGCGCCCGAGGCGTTCCTCATCGTCTTCGATCCGGTCGCGCATATGGCGCAATTCATCGACGTCAAGGGCGAGCCGACGCGCGAGCGCCAGACCATCTCCCTGGTGCTCAACAAGGAGCACGCGTCGACCGGCACGATGACGATGCGACCGGGTCCGCTGCGCATCCTGTTCGAGAACCGCACCGACGTGCGCACGCTGCCGGGCGTGTGGGTCGCCGGCGAGCCGCTTCACGCCCTTTTGGGCAAACGCCGCCCGTTCCTGACCGCCAAGCGGCTGCTCACCAACCAGACCTTCCGCGATCTCTATCGCACCGACACCATCGACGTCGATCAGCGGTTGAAGATCACCAGCCTGACCTTTCTGTTCACCGATCTAAAGGGCTCCACCGAACTCTATGACCGGGTCGGCGACATCGTCGCCTACGATCTGGTCAACGCGCATTTTCGCGCGCTGCAGGAGATCGTCTCCTCGGAGGCCGGCGCGGTGGTGAAGACCATCGGCGACGCGGTGATGGCGACTTTTTCGACGCCGGACCGCGCGGTGGCCGCCGCCTTGCGGATGCGCGCCGCGATGCGCGACCTCGGCGGCGATCTCATCTTGAAGATCGGCATTCACGAGGGCCCGTGCCTGGCGGTGATGCTCAACGAGCGCCAGGACTATTTCGGACAGACCGTCAATATCGCCTCGCGCGTGCAAGGCCTCGCCACCTCGCCCGCGATCTTCGCCACCGGCCGGGTGGTCGGCAACAGTCAATCGGCGCGGCTGCTGGAGAGCAGCGGGATCACGCCGACAGCCAGGGACCACACGCTGCGCGGCATCGCCGAAAAGTTCGCCGTGTTCGAGATCCCCTGATTGCGGCGATCGCGCCGGCGCCGGCGCCGCTAGCTCATGAACGCGTGCAAGGCCGAATTGGCCGCGTCTCGCCAACGCGCGGCCGTGCAGGGATCGCAGCGCAGGAATTCCTGACGCGTATGCACTGGACACCCGCAAGTTTTCGAGCGCTCGTAGCGCGCCCCTCGGGCCGCCTCCGGTTTCGTCGGCGCGATGAGGTCGGTCGCGGCGACAATCGCCTGCGCGCGCGCCAGGCGAACAGCGGCGCCCCGTCTTCGCGCCGTCGGTGATTGGCGCATGTCGGCCGGCGAGGGAGTTGCGGATCTCATCGTTGACGTTCGCGCTGATATTGATCGCCGCAGGGATAACGCACGCCGCCTCTACCCGAATAGACCGGGGCGCAGCGCTCGCCATCGCTTGGGCTCGAGTCCGCGCCGGAGTCGGTCGTCTGACCCGGCGCGTACAATGGATAGGGGTTCAATGGATAGGGGATGGGGCCGCCGAACGGGCTCACCTGCGCCTGCGCGGCGGCGGCGAGCATTGAGACCGCGGAAGCGATGACAATCAATTTGATCACGGCCGCTCCTCCGCTCAATCCAACGATCAGAACGATGTTTCTCGGACTTTTCATCGCCGGGAACCCCACCGCCAAAGACTCGGGCGTCACGGCGCGCATTAGCATGACGGCATTACGGCTTTACGGCGACGCTTTGCTCGATCCCGTTTTCCTGGGCCCGCGCCTGTCCTGGCGCATGACAAGTTGGACGGGCGATCGAAGGCGGTTTCGTTCACCGGCCGCTTGGCGGAGCGAAACGCGAAAGGAATTTAAAAGTCAAGAACGCCAAAACCCGCGGGGTGTCTCAGCTTGAATGTCCCTGATCGGTGGATACGGTCGTTCGTGGCGAGCCGGCATTCGCGATGCTGGCCTTCCCCGGCCAATCACCGACGTTCTTATCAAGGCCGCCCTTCCTTCATTCCATGGATCGGGCGCGAGGAGAACTTCTCGCCGGCTTCCCCAAATTGAAATATGTTTCAGACGCCGCGAACCGCTCGCGCGTATTGACTGCCCCAATCAAACGCATAATCTCTGCTCTTCCGCCGGCTGATGTTGGGTGACGTTGCAATGACCCTTTGCGGGGCCGCGCCCGCCTCGCCGACGGGGGAGCTGATGACGCCGTATGACAGAAGAAGCCCCGGACCCAGCGCTTCATTTTGGCAACCTGATCAGCGCCTATGCGGATAGTATCCGCACCAGCGATTTCAAAGCCAATCTCGCCGTGCTGTTCGTCGCGATCATGATGGGTCCGATTGTCGCCTACCGTGATAAATATCCGCATTTCCTGCCGCTCCCTCTTGTGCTGGCGCCATTTTTGGTCGCTTTCTTCTTTCTGCTTCTGTGTGTGGTTCCTCGATACCCGCGAAGCGGGCGAAGTAATTTCCTTGTTGTGCCAAATCCAAGCAAGAATGACTTTGTATTCGTAGAAAATCGCAACGACGATCTGGAAAATCTGAAGTTGAGATGCTCGATTCTTTCGAGAATATTATATTGGAAAACACTATGTTTGAACATTAGTATTTATATATGCTTGGTTTCGATTGTTGTTATTTTCGTTCTATTGAGTTACTCATTGCTTTCGGGAGTGTCTTAGCGGCGGCTTGAACCGGGATGGCGCCGTCTTCGTCGCCGCCTCGGCGGGATGTTTGGCGTTGCGTCTTGTTCCTCGATCCGATGGCGGATCGCATTGCGCCGCCGGCGTCAGCTTTCGGACAATCAGGCGGGGCGAGCGAGCGTCTTGCAACCCGGCGCTATTTGGGAAATGCTGTTTGACTAATCAGCCTCGACGCCAGAACTTTGAGCTGGCCGCGGGAGCCTGATCATTGGCGTCGAAGTCAGTCATGCACTAACATCCATTCAGACCG
>JBEKSH010000108.1:0-7280 GCA_049517235.1 Roseiarcus sp.
CGCCGGCTGGGCGATCGGCGGGCTGTTTCAGATCGGCGATCTGGCGACCCACGGGCTCGAGGTCATTTTGATCCTGTTGGCGCTCGTCGGCCTGTTCTATTTCCTTCGCGCCGCTCTGCGTCACGAACCCATCCGGGGTTAGGGCCGGGCGGCGCGAAGCGAGATTCATGGTTGCGGCTTCTGTTTCCCCGTCCGTTTGCGGCGAAGGGCAGTGCGAGGGCGCACGAAGCTGCCCGGATACGCCCTCATCCGTCGTGTTGCGCATGACGCCTTCCGGCGCTTGGCGGGCGGAGGGTCTTTACGCCGCCTTCGACTTGGGCCGCACCTCGGCGGTGTAGTCGTCGATCAGGGCGCTCGTCAAGTTCCCCGGCCTGAACTGATGGGGCCCGATTTCGCTCACCGGCGTGATTTCCGCCGCCGTTCCTGTAATGAAGCATTCGCTGAACGAGGAAAGCTCCTCGGGCAGGATGCGACGCTCGGCGATTTCGACGCCGCGTCGCCGCGCCAGCTCGATCGCCGTCTGTCGGGTCACCCCGTCGAGGAAACAGTCGGCGATCGGCGTATGCAAGACGCTATCCTTGACGAAAAAGACGTTGGCGCCGGTGCATTCGGCGACGCGGCCCAGCCAATCGAGCATCAGCGCGTCGGCATAGCCGCGCCGCTCCGCCTTATGCTTGGAGATCGTGCAGATCATGTAAAGGCCCGCCGCCTTCGAGCGACAAGGCGCCGTCGCGGGATCGGGCCGGCGATAGTCGGCGATATCGAGACGAATGCCCTTCATGCGCTGCGCCGGATCGAAATAGCTCGGCCAATCCCATGCGGCGATCGCCAGATGGATCGTGTTATGCTGGGCCGCCACGCCCATCATTTCCGAACCACGCCACGCGATGGGGCGCACATAGGCGTCGGTAAAGCCGTTCATTTCGAGAACGAGGGCCTTGGCCGCGTCGATCTGCGCGGCGGAATAGGGCACTTCGAAATCCAGAATGCGGGCCGACTCCCTCAGTCTTTCCGAATGTCTTGTCGATTTGAAAATGGCGCCGCCATAGGCGCGTTCGCCCTCGAAAACCGCGCTGCCATAGTGCATCGCATGGGTCAGCACATGGACTTTCGCGTCGCGCCAAGCAACCAACTGGCCGTCCATCCAGATCAAACCGTCGCGATCGTCGAAAGCTTGCCCTGCCACGGAAGTCTCCCTGATGGATGTTCGCCCGTTTGGAATTTGGCGGCGCACAGCTTAAATATGCGGGCGCGGCGTGACGGATAGCAGGGAAGTTGAAATATGTCAACATTACTGACGTAATTGGGCTCGAACGCGGATATCGTTGCGAAACCTGGCGCGACCGCCGCTGGCGCGGCCCCGATGTATGATTTGATCGAGCTGTTTTTTTTCGCCTATCGAGATTTTGTCGGCGACGCCGACCGGCTGCTGGAAACTTATCGGTTCGGGCGCGCGCATCATCGCGTGCTGCATTTTGTCAGCCGACAACCTGGACTGACGATCGCCGAATTGCTCGAAATTCTTAAAATAACAAAACAAAGCCTCAATCGGGTACTCAAAGAACTTATCGCCGAGTCGTTCATTGAAGCGCGGGCTGGCGCGCAGGATCGTCGGCATCGACAACTTCACACCACGGCGAAAGGCGCCCGTCTCGCCAAGGATCTCGCGCACCTCCAGACGCGCCGATTCTCGAGAGCCATGGACGCCTTAGGCGAAGGGGGGCGCGAAAGGGCGATCGCATTTCTGTTGGCGATGATTGATGAACACGAACGGGAGCGTGTCGTCGCGCTGATCGGCGCAAGGGAATTGAACGTTAGCGAGCTGGGCGGAAAGTCGTCAAGCGCGCCGGCGCGTGGACAAATCGGAGAGAAAGCGTGAGCGACGACAAACCGGCGCCTGGCGACGACGCGGCGCATGTCCTGGTCGTCGACGACGATCGACGCATCCGGATGTTGCTTTCGACCTATTTGCGCAAGCATGGCTACCGCGTCACGATCGCCGCGTCCACCGAGGAGGCGCGTGCTTATCTCGAGGGCCTTGCCTTTGAGATCATTGTTCTCGACGTGATGATGCCGGGTGAGAACGGCTTTGATTTCGCCGCCAGCCTGCGCCGGACGTCACAGGTGCCCATATTGATGCTCACGGCTCGCTCGGAGTCGAACGATCGCGTTCGCGGTCTTGAAATCGGCGTCGACGATTATTTGGCCAAGCCTCACGAGCCTAAGGAATTGCTGCTGCGCATAGGCTCGATTCTTCGCCGGACAAGACCCGCTCCGCAAAGGGCCGGCGTTGCTGTCGTTCGTTTCGGGCCATTCAGCTTTTCGCTGGAGCGAGGCGAATTGCGCGCCAACGATGAAGTCGTGCGTCTTACCGAACGCGAGCGCGACATGCTGCGTCTTCTTTGCGCGCATTCCGGCGAGAGCGTTTCGCGCGAGGCGCTGACCGGGTCGGGCGCGGCGGCCAATGAACGAACGATCGACGTGCAGATCAACAGGCTGCGGCGGAAAATCGAAAGCGATCCCGCCAACCCGGTCTATCTGCAAACCGCACGCGGCGCGGGCTATCGCTTGATTGTCGACGGGTGAATGGCATGAGCGTCCGGTCAGCGCCCCTCTATTTTTCGCGACCGCGGGCGGCGTGGCGCCAAATTGCCCGCGCAATCGCCAATCTATTGCCAAAGGGTCTTTACGGCCGCTCCTTGCTCATCGTCATCTTGCCGATGGTGCTTTTGCAGGCGGCGGTCGCTTACGTCTTCATGGAGCGGCATTGGGAATTGGTCACGCACCGGCTTTCGGCCGCCGTTGCTCGCGATATCGGCGCGATCATCGATCTTTATAAGACTTACCCACCCGCCGGCGGCGCCGATCGTTTGCAGTCCATCAGCTCTGAGCGGTTTCACCTTGATGTTGAATTGCTGCCGCAAGGCCCGCTGCCCCCGCCGATGCCAAAGACGTTTTTCGCCGAATTGGACCCGCTCACGCGGGCGCTTCCCGACGAGATTTCCAAACAGATCCGCCGACCATTCTGGATCGACACGGTCGGCCGATCGGGTCTGATGGAAATAAGGGTCGACCTTGGAAATAGTGTGTTGCGCATCCTCGCTCACCGCACCCTCGCTTACGAGACCAACGCTCATATTTTTATTCTGTGGATGCTGGGCGCCGCCATCGTCTTGCTCGCGGTCGCCATTCTCTTCCTTCGCAATCAGATCCGACCGATTCTGCGATTGGCGGGCGCGGCGGAGGATTTTGGCAAGGGCCGAGATTTCGACTTTCAGCCGCATGGCGCGCGCGAAGTCCGGCAGGCCGGCTACGCCTTTATCGAAATGAAAAGGCGCGTCGAGCGCGCGCTCGAGCAGCGCACCGCGATGCTCAACGGCGTCAGCCATGACCTTCGCACCATCCTCACGCGCTTCAAGCTATCGCTGGCGGTCATGGATGAACAGCCGGAGACCGAACCGCTGCAACAAGACGTCGAGGAAATGCAGCGTATGTTGGAAGCCTACCTCGCTTTCGCGCGCGGCGATGCGGGCGAAGCGACAGTGTCCACTGACGTGCATGCCGTTCTGGACGCGTTGAGGTCCGACGCCGAACGGCATGGAAGTTCCGTCAGCGTCGAGGCGAGCGGCAACCTCAATGTTAAGGTGAGGCCGAGCGCGTTCAAGCGATGTCTGGCCAACCTTGTCGCCAATGCTCAGCGCCACGGTCAAATCATCGTTCTGCAGGCGTCGCGTGAACAACGCTTTATCGCGATTCATGTCGACGACGATGGGCCGGGCATTGCTCCTGAGCATCGCGAGGATGTTTTTCGCCCGTTCTACCGACTGGACGAGGCGCGCAACCAGGACCACAGCGGCGCCGGCCTCGGCCTCGCGATCGCCCGCGACATAGCGCGCTCGCACGGCGGAGACGTCAGCCTCGGGACGAGCGCCATGGGCGGCTTGCGCGCCAGCGTGCGGATACCTCTCTAGCGCGAGATGGCTTCAGTTTGAATCGATCTTGCTCTCTGTCGTCTCACTGCGACGGGCCGCCTCGTCCGAAAAGTCTGCGACTCTTCGGGGTCTCGCTGTAACGGCCGCCCGAGACGCGCCGGGCATCACACCGACGCGTTGATCCAGCGCACAAGTTCGCTTTTGGGCGCCGCGCCGGTCTTCTGGGCCGCCAGCTTCCCATTCTTGAACACCATAAGCGTCGGAATCGAGCGAATCCCAAGCTTGCTCGCGACACCGGGATTTTCATCGATGTTGAGCTTGGCAATCTTGACCTTACCCTTCATTTCGCTGGCGATTTCCTCCAACGATGGCCCGATCATCCGGCAAGGACCGCACCATTCCGCCCAAAAATCGACTACGACAGGTTCGCTGGATTTGAGAACGTCAACGTCGAAATTGGCGTCGGTGACCTTGGAGGTGGCGGACATGGGTTCCTCGGAAAAATGCGCGGGGAAACCCGCGCGGCCTACGATAGGTAGGAACCGGCCCCGAATGCGTCAAGTCGTTTGCCCGCTAGAACAGTCGCCCGCCATTGGGCGCCGGCAGGCTCGGCCCGATCAGCACGACCTCGCCGCTCTCGTCTGGAAAGCCCAACGTGAGAACCTCGGACATGAAAGGTCCGATCTGCCGGGGCGGAAAATTGACGACCGCGGCGACCTGGCGTCCCACGAGCGTCTCCGCCTTGTAATGCTTGGTAATTTGCGCCGAGGACTTCTTCACGCCGATGGCCGGCCCAAAGTCGATCGTCAGCCGATAGGCCGGCTTTCGCGCCTGCGGGAAAGGCTGCGCAGAGATAATCGTTCCCAAGCGAATATCGACCTTCAGAAAGTCGTCGAACGTTATCGGCGGCGCCTTGTCGATTGGTTCCATGCGGCCTCGAAATCAGGTCAGGCTTTCGCTAACGGTTCATTGCGTGAGCCGCGAACCGTCGTCAAGCCGCCGCCGGCGCGCTTGACAGCGCCGCTGGCGAACAATAGCTCCCTCGCGTGATGAATAAGCCCCATAGAACCGGCGTCCCCTTGATCGCCGGACTGAGCGAGATCGCCGCGCGCTACGACGTCGCATTGAGCGACATTTGGGGCGTCGTGCACAACGGGCGGGAATCCTTTCCGGCCGCGACGCATGCGCTTGCCCGCTTTCGGCGGCGGGGCGGCGCGGTGATACTCATCACCAACGCGCCGCGGCCCGGCGAGCCCATTCGCGCGCAGCTTGACGAACTGAAGGTTCCGTCTGAGGCCTATGACGGGATCGTCACCTCGGGCGATGTCACGATGGAGCTTATTGCAGCGCGCGGATCGGCGCCGGTCCATCACATCGGGCCGCCCAGGGACTTGAGCCTGTTTGAAGGCGCCGCCAAATTGTCGCGCGCCCCGCCCCCGCCGCTGGTTCCGCTCGAGCGGGCCGACTATGTGTTATGCACCGGTCTTTTCGACGATCGGGTCGAGGCTCCCGCCGATTACGACGCAATTCTTGGCGCGATGCTGGCGCGTCGGCTGACGTTCATCTGCGCCAACCCCGATCTTGTCGTCCAACGCGGCGACCAGTTGATTTACTGCGCGGGGGCGCTCGCGGAACGTTATGAGCAGATGGGCGGTCCGGCGATTTATGCAGGCAAGCCCTATCCGCCGATCTACGCGCAGGCGCTGAGCATGGCGGGCGCTCTGCGCGGACAATCCATAGACGACGCGCGGGTCTTGGCCATCGGCGACGCGATGCGCACGGATGTCGCCGGCGCCGCCAGGCGGGGGATCGACATCCTGTTCGTAACGGGAGGGATCCATCGCGAGGACCTGCATGGGAACGCCACGTTGGAAGCGGCGGCGCTTGCACAGTTTTCCGCGCGGCACGGCCTGTGGCCGACGGCGGCCATTCGCGATCTCGTGTGGTGAATTGTCGAAAGACGGCGCCCTCTTGCCCGAGCAAGCTTATGGCCGAACACGGATCCGGCTGCGAGTTCTGGCCGAGTTGAGACGATTTGAGCGAAATGTCTCTATCCGCGAACTTCGATTGAAGGTTGGAATAGGATTATGAACGGCACGCCTTTCAGGACTTGCTATTTCGAGGATCTCGCCGTCGGCATGCGAGAAACCTATTTCAAGACGGTGAAGAACGAGGATGTCATCGGTTTCGCCGAATTGTCCGGCGACCATAATCCTATCCACCTGTCCGAACATTTTGCGCGCAAGACCCGTTTTGGCGGCAGAATCGTGCACGGGCTTTACACCGCAAGCCTGATCTCGGCGGTCATCGGCATGCGCTTGCCCGGGCCGGGGTCGGTTTATATCTCGCAGAGCCTGAATTTCCGGGGGCCGGTCAAGATCGGCGATGTCGTCGCCATCAGCGTGGAGGTCGCCGAACTCACCGAAAAGGGCCGGCGCGTGCGCCTGCATTGCGAATGCGCGGTGGACGGCAAGGTCGTGCTCGACGGCGAAGGCATTTTGAGCGTGCCGGCGCGCAAGAGCGCGTGAAGCTTTCGCCTTGACCCTGGCCGGCCGCCGGGGCAGTTTCCGCCCGCTTCCATTTTCCGAACATCTACGCAACGGACGCCGCGTGTCGCAAGCGAACAAAGCCAAAGCGTTCGTGATCGCCGTCGATCCAATGGGTCCGCCCGAAGGGCTCGATCATGGCGTCTTTGCGATTGGCAATTTCGACGGCGCGCATCTCGGCCATCGCGCAGTCATCCGCCGCACGAAGCAGTTCGCGGCCGAACTTGGCGCGCCCAGCGCCGTGCTCACTTTCGAGCCTCATCCGGCCGATTTCTTCGCGGGCAAGCCCGTGGTCTTTCGGCTGACCCCGAAAGCCGTCAAGGCGCGCGCCCTTGAAGAGTTCGGCCTCGACGGGGCGGTCGTCCTGACCTTCGACGCCGATCTGGCGTCGCTGACAGCGGAGGAATTCGTCCGCGAAGCGCTGGTTGAACGACTGGGCGTCGCGGCCGTTGTCATCGGCTGGGATTTTCATTTCGGAAAGCACCGCTCGGGTTCGCCGGCCTTCATGAAACAGGCGGGCGCCCGGTACGGCTTTCGCGTCGAAGTCATCCCAAAAATCGAGGCCGCCGAAGGATCCGGAACGCAAGCGGTTTCCTCGACGGCGATCCGCCGGGCCTTGGAGGCTGGCGACGTCGAAGCCGCCGCGCGCTTCTTGGGACGCGACTACGCGGTCCTCGGCGCCGTTGTTCCCGGGCGGAAGCTCGGCCGCGCCTTGGGGGTTCCGACCGCCAACATCGAACTCGAACCCACCAACCGTCTTGCGCACGGCGTTTACGCCGTGCAAGTTCTCGTCGACGGCGCG
>JBEKSH010000109.1:0-7254 GCA_049517235.1 Roseiarcus sp.
ATCGGTCTTCTCGAATCGACCGGGGTCGATCCCGAATGAACTTGCCCGGTTCTTGACGATGCTGAGCGCCGCCTGGGCGCTTTCCCGCATGACCTCGCCAAGCTGGCCGGTCAGGATCAGTCTGCCGGCGCCTGGATTGGCCGTTGCTTCGATGAACAGAATGTCGCCGCCGACCGGAGTCCAGGCTAGGCCGGTCGCGACGCCAGGCACGCTGGCGCGCATCGCCACCTCATTTTCGAACAACGGCGCGCCGAGAATGGCTTCCAGATCGCCGGCGGCGATAGTGATCGGCCCACCCTGCCCCTCGGCGATTCGAACGGCGGCGTGGCGCAAGACCTTTCCAATCTCGCGCTCGAGGTTTCGAACGCCCGCCTCCCGCGTGTACTGCTGAATGATGTCGCGCAGCGCGTCGTCGGCGATCGCGACCTGGCCCGGTTGCAGGCCATTGGCCTCCATCTGCCGGCGAACCAGATATCGTCGCGCGATCTCAAGCTTTTCATTGGCAGTGTAGCCGGTGAGGCCGATGATTTCCATACGGTCGCGAAGGGGCCCGGGAATCGTGTCGAGCATATTCGCCGTCGTGATGAAAACGACACGGCTCAGATCGAACGGAACGGCCAGATAGTTGTCCCGGAAACTGTTGTTCTGCTCGGGATCGAGCACTTCCAGCAGCGCCGAGCCTGGATCGCCGTGAACGCCCGCGCCGAGCTTGTCGATTTCGTCGAGCATCATCACGCAGTCGCGTGTTCCCGCTTTGCGGATCGCCTGAATGATATTGCCGGGCAGCGCGCCGATATAGGTGCGCCTGTGGCCGCGAATTTCCGCCTCGTCGTGGACGCCGCCGAGGCTGACGCGCACGAACTTGCGGTTCATCGCGCGAGCGATCGACTGGCCCAGCGACGTCTTGCCGACGCCGGGCGGTCCGACAAAGCACAGAATGGGCGCCTTGCCGTTCGGGGCGAGCTTGCGCACGGCGAGGTATTCGATGATCCGACGCTTGATCTTCTCAAGCCCGAAATGATCCTCGTCGAGTACGCGCCGCGCCGCCGCGATGTCGATGGCGCTCTCCTCGGGCAGGCTCCACGGCAGTTCGACCAGCCAGTCGAGGTAGGCGCGCACCATTCCCCACTCGCCGGCAGCTTCCGGCATCCTCTGCAGGCGCCGCAATTCCTTGCGCGCCTGGTCGTCGACCTCCTTAGGCATCTTCGCCTTGGCGATCGCCTCGCTGAGTTCCGCGATCTCGCCCGCCTTGCCTTCGTCGCCTTCGCCCAACTGACGCTGGATCGCGGCCATCTGCTCGCGCAACAGAACTTCCCGATTGCGCGAGTCGAGCGCCGCCTTCGTCTCGCGGCCGATCTCCTGAGAAAGCCGAAGGACCTCGATCCGATGCGCCAGGATGCGCGAGACCCGCTCCAGCCGCGCCCCGATGTCGACGGTCTCCAGAATCTCCTGCTTCTCGTCCGGCGTCGCGTCCATATAGGTCGCCATCATGTCGGCGAGCTCTGAGGGCGAATTGATCGCTTGTACCGCGGTCAGCAATTCAGGCGGCGCCTGCGGCAGCAGCTGAATGGCCTCCACGGCCTGTCCCTTGAGGTGGAGGAAACGCGCCTCGATTTCCGCGGACGCCGGCCCCGGCTCGGGAATCCGTACGACCCGCGCGACAAGAAACGGCCAGCCGGTCAGGAATTCAATGATCTGGAACCGCTGCTCGCCCTGACACACCAGATGGTGCGCGCCGTCCGGCGCCGTGATGTAGCGCGCGATATTGGCGATCGTCCCCATGCGATGCATGTCGATCGGATTCGGATCGGCCGCCTCGGCGTCCCGCTGCATCAGGATGCCGACCGGGCGCTGTTCCCGCAGCGCCTGCTGCGCCGCCGTCACCGAGCGCGGACGTCCGACCGTGATCGGCAGCACGACGCCCGGGAACAGCACGGTCTTACGCACCGGGATGATGATGACGGCGTCCGGCGGCAACGGGCGCATCGGCGCCGCAGGCTTGTCAGCGTTCTCTTCAGACGAGCCAGGATGCGCAGGTTCAACCACGGAAGGCCCCCGATTTTTGCAAGGCGATGATGAGGCAACCGTCGGAAGAAGACCGATGCACGGCGCTGTAGCGTCCCGCGGGAAGCCGCACGCGACGCTCGAACCGGCCCTGCGGCAGCTCGAGCCGATGAATGATCGCCGTCTGCATTTCCGCCGGAAGCACGCGCGTTCCCGAAAGCACCAGGTCGCTTTCGTCGATCGAGGCTTCGACCCGATCGGCGTTGACCCCCGGCAGAGCGACCAGCACCAGGACGGCGCGATCGGTCTCCAGAACGTCCACCGGCGGCTCCCATGCCGCCCGCGCGGCCGAGCCTGCCGGCCGGAAGAACTCGCGATTGAGCCGCTCGGCGCGGGCGAGCATCTCGCACGCCTCCGACCACATCCAGGAAGGGGGAAGATTGGAAACCATTATCTCACCTGCCAATAGAAGGGGACTTGAGGATCGGGGCGGCGAAATTCAATAGTTCGGCTCCCCGTCCCATCTTGCGCCGTGATCCAACCGTTAGCGGATCACGCGCGCGGCGCGTTGACAATGATCAATCTGCAGGGTCGGCCCCGCAAATCGTCACGCCATTTGACACGGATCAATGGGCGCCGCGCCTTTATCTTGCTAAAAAAGCATAACTTTGTTGTTGCGCAGAATTTGCCGTCGCGCAGAATAAGCGCCGGACGGGGCGGACTGGAGAAACCTCGCCGCTTCCAAACGAGACAAGACGCACTCGAAGCCGGACGCGCCGACAAGACAGGGGAGCACCATGGCAAGAGCCACGAAACGCACCACGACAACCAAGAAGCGGACGCCCGCACGCGGCAAGACGGCGACGCGCGGCGAAAGCGCCACCGCCGCCACCCGCAAGAGCGCGGCGGCGAAAAACGGTTCCGCGGAACGGAAGGGCGCGGCGAAAGCGCCGAGCCGCGCCGCCAAAAAGCCGGCCAAGACCGAATCGGCAAAACAAAAGGCCACGGCGCGTGCGACGAGCCGCGCCGCCAAGAAGCCGGCGTCGAAACGCAGCCGGCCGTCGAAGCCGCGTGAAAACATTGCGCCGGACGTCATGATCGTGGAAATCATCGAAGAGCAGGGTCCGGAAGTCGTCATCGTAACCGACGTCGAAACCGTGATCGTGGACAACGACGACCTGATTGCCGAGTTGATTCAAGAAGATGACGACGACGAAACGCCAGAGCCCGGGACCAAGCGGCAATAGCGTCGCCGTCTGGTCGGGTCGCGCGACCGTTCAGCCGGCTTCGACTTATTGGCGGCGCCCAAGATGCGCGACGCGCAGCCTAGCGATGGCGTGAGGGAGGCGGTCTGTGCGGCTCGAATCGAGCGCCTTTTCCAACGGCGCCGCGATGCCGCGGCGCTTCACCTGCGAGGGTGAAGACCTGTCGCCGCCCCTTCATTGGAGCGGCGCGCCCGCGGGAACCGCCAGTTTTGTCCTCCTCTGCGACGACCCCGACGCGCCGTCCGGAACTTGGCGTCATTGGGCCGCTTACGATATTCCCGCTGACCGCGCCGCGCTGCCTGAAGGGGCCGGCCGGCGCCGCGGCGAGGACGGTTTGACGCAGTCGATCAACGACTTCGGGCGACCGGGCTATGGCGGGCCGTGCCCGCCGCGCGGACACGGGCCTCACCACTATCGCTTCCGGCTGCTCGCGCTCTCGACGGACCGCTTGCGGACGCCCAAAGCGCCCTCATGTCGGGATGTCGAGCGTGAGGCGGGCAAGCACCTCATCGCCGAGGCGATCCTCACCGGGTTGTTCGAGCGATGAAAGCCGCCGGCGCGGAGCTTGCTGAGAACGTCGTTGGGCGCGCGCCGTCCTGACGGCCGCCCATTGCGTCACGGCGGTCAAGGACATGGGCGTTCATTATCGCGACGACGCCGGCCGGCCGGTGTTGATCGACGTTGAGGCCGTCGCCGTGCATCCAGGCTTCCGGGCCGACGCCGTGACGAAGCGCCTCGTCTCCGCCGACCCCGCCCTTGCCCAAACGCCGCTCGACGCGCGTTTTTTCCGCCGCGGAGCGCGCCATTGCGACTTGGTCGGCGGGGAACGGCGCGCGGCATTGCGGGACCGCCACCCATGGCCAGTTCGTCGTCCCACATCGCGGCTGGATCGGCGGCGTCCTCAGAGGTTGGCGGCTTTGGACGCTATTCTGCACCCCCCTTCCATGGCCTGAAACCAGTCTATTGATTATTTCCATTTATTCGATAGACTTACACCTGCCTTGCGAAAGGCGCTGGGCGACCCAACCCGATCGCGCCTCTTCGCATCGGCAAGACTGCAGCTTGTTGCAAGGCGGAGCGTCAAAGCGACCCGCCGAAAAGCGCCGGACGACAAAATGGGGGCACGATGAAAAACCTTGGTTCGATTCTTCTCGGCTCGGCGATAGGCCTGGCCCTCGTCGGCGGCGCGCAGGGCGCCGATTTGCCGACCCGCAAGGCGGCTCCGATCGAGTATGTGAGGATCTGCAGCGCATTCGGCGCCGGCTATTTCTATATCCCCGGCACGGATACTTGCTTGAAAATCGGCGGCGTGGTCCGCGGGGATTACTACCTTCGCCCCGGCGCCCCGTCGGGCGTCCCAAACCAATTCGCCTACAATCTGGCCGGGACCGTTTACACACGCGACCTGATCCAATACCGCACCCGCGAATATATCAACCTCGACGCACGCAGCACGACGGAATTCGGCGATCTGCGCGCCTATGCGAGCGTTCGCTTCACCGACGACTCGCTTCCACCCGCTCCGTTCGGCGGCGGCAGGATCACGGTGGCCGGCCTTCCCCCTGGCGCAAAGGAGAACGCGGGCTCATTCCAGGGATTGGCCAATCAGCAGGTCTTTATGGATGCGGCGTTCGTGCAATGGGCGGGCCTGACGGCCGGCGTCGCGCATTCGTTCTTCGACTTCTACACGCACAACTATGAAGTCGGCAGCTATGCGGTCGGCGTTTCCGACCAGCCGCTCGACCTTATCGCGTATACGGCGAAATTCGGCGGCTTCTCGGTGACGGCGTCCGCCGAAGATCCCACGACGCGCCGGATCGGCGATTCGACAGGCGACACATTGGCTACCAACGTCAATCCGTCCAAGACGACGGCCGCCTATCTGACCTATGGCGCGCTGAACGCCCCTGACGTCGTCGGCAATATGCGCTACGACGGCGGCTGGGGTTCGGCGCAAGTCGCAGGGGCGCTTCACGAAGTCAATTCGATGCCAATCGGCATCGCCGGCGGGACGCTGCCGGTCGGCTATACACCTTCGACGGTCTGGGGCGGCGCCCTTGACGCCGGCGTCAAATTCAAGCTCGACAGCTTCAGCGCCGGCGACAGCATGACGGCCCAGGTCTCGTGGGACAAGGGCGCCGCCGACTACACCAACGCCTGGAACTACTGGACCGGCACGACCAACGTCTATTTCAAGAACCTCAACATCAGCGTTCCGGCAAACGACGCCTTCGTGCTCCCCAACGGCTCGATCGGCCTCTCGCAGGCGGTTGGCGGATTCCTCGGCTACCAGCATTACTGGGCGCCGAGCCTCCGGTCCACTTTGTTAGGCTCCTATCTGCAGATCAGGGAGCCGAGCAGCGCACTGTTGCTGAGCGCCAGCACGACCAATGCGACGCTTTGGGACATCGGCCTCAACACCGTCTGGTCGCCGGTGAAGGCGCTCGATATCGGCGCGGAAGTCCTTTACACCAACCTGCAATTGAGCGGCGCGAAGCTCGCGACGGGGTCGGTTTCGCCAACCGGCGCGACTATAGCGACCCCGGCGAACAGCAACGATTGGCGCGGACGTCTGCGTATCCAGGTGACCTTCTGACAAGCGCCCGAACCCAAATCCGCTCCGCCGGCGACATCACCCCGAACCAAGAGGCTCAGGGCGTTCTTGTCACGCATTGCGCCGCCACGCCGGCCGATTGGGCCGTTTGACGTTCCGCCGCGGCCAGAGCCCGACCGGCGCATCCCCTGAGCCGGCGCCGGCGCGCCCGATGCGGAGCATCGCGCGAAAAGTCTGCGAACTTTCGTAGTCCCGCGCCGCGGCGCTCCTGACTTGCGCAAGCGGGGCGACGCCGCGCCGTCAGCGCGGCCCCTCGCCTGCCTGCAGAACCGCCCGGAAGGCATAGCCGCGAAAGCGCGCAGCGAAGCGGCAGCGCATGTCGCGCGCGGCTGAGAACTGCGCGAGGTCGCCCTCGAGCGACAGGAGCGGATGGACAGAGAAAAGCGCCAGCCAGCGCTCGAGCGCCAGCCGGAACGGCGCGGGAAGCCCGGCCTGATCGCCAAAGTCGACAATGTGCAGTGCGCCGCCCGCCTCGAGACATTCGCAGGCGCGCGCCAACACTTCCTTCCACGTCGGGATCATCGATAGCGCGTAGGAAATGAAAATCCGATCGAATTTCTTGAACCCGAACAAAGCTTCGGGATCGAGGCGCGTCGCATCGGCCTGAGCGAGCGCAATGCGCGCCTCGAGTCGAGCGTTGGCGATCGAACGACGCGCGGTGGCGAGCATTTCGGCTGAGACATCGACGCCATAGCCTCGGATCGAAGGCCAGGTTTGCGCGGCGCGCACGAGGTTGCGCCCGGTGCCGCAACCGATTTCGAGCACCTTGGCGCGCGGCGGCGGATCGAGGCCGGCGATCAGTTCGTCGCGGCCGAGCAGATAGAATTTGCGCGTCGCATCGTAAAAATGGCGCTGATGCCGATACATCCGGTCCATCAGGCCGGCGGCGTCGCCTGCTTGCGCGATCGCCCCCATCAGAGCCGGCCCGTCAGGGCATAGAGATGGAACCCGCCGTAGATCGACGAGCGATCTTTGTCCCCAAGCGCCCGGCAGAGATCGGCGTCATAGTGAAAAGCCCCGAGGATGGGTTGCGGCACGCGGCCCGGCAGCAGGCGCTCGTCGGCCGCAGTGCGGAAAATCACCCGCGCGCCGGGACGCGCCGTGCGCAAGATCTCGGTCCACAGCGCCGTCAAGTCGGCATCGTTCATCCAGTCCTGCGCGTCAAGCAGGACATAGCCGTCGACGCTCTGCGCGGGCGCCCCGTGGAGAAACGCGGTCATCGAACCGTGATACGGCCGCACGCGATCGGCGCGGCCGCGCAAGGCTTCGAAATTGTGGCGCTGCAGATAGGGCGGCAGCGAAGCGTCGGCGCCTTCCGCGTAGCGCCGCCCGAACGCCTGCCACGCAAAGTAGTTCGACTGCACGGGAAAC
>JBEKSH010000110.1:0-7249 GCA_049517235.1 Roseiarcus sp.
GCCAAACGGTAGAGGCGATCCGGAAAGCCGAAGCAGCGGCCCACATACCCAGCTTCGTTCGGACAGGCTTCCGGGGCGAGGCAAGCCTGGCCGACGAGACGTCCGGTTCGCTGCCCCTGCTGTTCCTCGCCGCAATCACCAGCATCTACATTATCTTGGGCATTCTCTACGAGAGTTTCGCCCACCCCCTCACGATCTTGTCGACGCTTCCCTCAGCCGCCTTCGGCGCGCTGGTCGCGCTCGCGGCGACGCGTACGGAATTCACGATAATCGCGGCGATCGGCTGTATCCTGGTTGTCGGCATCGTGATGAAGAACGCCATCATGATGGTCGACTTCGCTTTGGACGGGGAACGGCGGATGGGCTTGTCCGCAGGCGAAGCGATTCGGCAGGCGGCGCGGTTGCGTTTTCTCCCTATCATCATGACGACACTGGCGGCTCTGCTGGGCGCGTTGCCATTGGCGCTCGGCGCGGGGCCCGGCTCCGAACTGCGGCAACCGCTTGGAATAGCGATTGTCGGCGGACTGTTCCTATCTCAATTCGTCACCCTTTACACCACGCCGGCGGTGTATCTGGTGATCGATCGGCTGCGCGCATGGCGATCGCGGGCGGCATAGCAGCCCGGTCGGAATCGCCGTTGCGCGACATGTCGATCTACCGCGTCGCCACGACCGCGCGCGCAGGCATATCGTCGTCCTGCAATCTCTTCGAGACCTCGGGCCCGGGGGATCGCACGCGCCGAGCGGGTGGATGGACTTAGTGAGGGGCGTGGGGAAGATTGGCGAAAACGCTGAAGACTGCCGCCGCAGCCGACACAATTGTTGAAGCAACAGCGATGATAACCGACCAAAGCATGTAACGCGCATTCTTTTCCATAGCGCGCGCCGCAATCTCTTGGGCCTCCGCGGCTCGTATCCGCACGTTCATGCGACGTTGCATCTGTCGCATGCGCCTCCTTTGACCGGGTTCAAATCGGCCTTGCGCCAATTCATCGCCTTCGGTTTCGTTCATTGATTGCGGCATGTCGCAAGTTCCGGTTGTTCCATTTGTCCGCGCAGCGATAACATAAAACCTACCGACGCGACCCTATAAATACAAGGCGCGCCGTCACCCAACAGCGGCTGTCAGTGACTGACGCGGCGATCGTCCGCCCGGCGCGCGCGCTCGGGCTGCGCGGCGAATGAGGTTCGACGCGCCGCCAGGTCGCTTCATCCAGCCAAGAAGAACTTCTTCATTCGAGGCTCCGAGTAGCCGCAGCCTTGAATAAGCCTGCCCAAGCCGTATCAATGCCTGTTGCTTACGGACTCCGGAGGTTGGCGGTTGTGACGAAGGTTGGATCGGCCGACAACCGGCCACACCGCGGGTATAGCAAAGTCGCCGCTCCGGCGGACAGGGCCTTGGACTTCCCCCGTCCTGTAGCGCTACGCAAGTCCTACATCGTCGCGTCGACGCCGCGATCGGGCGGCGCGCTTCTCTGCGCGCAGCTTTGGAAGACCGGCGTGCTCGGGGCTCCGTCCGAATACTTGAGTTATCCGGGTGGACGCCTCGGCGGCAGGATGGCGAAGCGTCTCGAACCGTCGTCGCATGCCGATTATATCGCCAAGGTTATCGCATGCCGCACCTCGAAGAATGGCGTCTTCGGCATCAAGGTTCACTTCAAGGACTTCCAGGAGACGCTTGTCCGGGTCCCCGAGACATTGAAAATGTTGGCTCCGGTATCCTACATTTACGTCGATCGTCGGGACAAAGTCGCCCAGGCGGCGGACGTGGCGAGAGCGGTGCAGACCAGTAGAGGGGTTTCCGCGCACTCGCAGCGCGCGGCGCCCCTGCGCTACGACAGGAATTTGATCTCGAAATGCCTCGGATTGCTCGATCGGGGGAGGCTCGATTGGACACGATGGTTCGAGAGCAACGGCATCGATCCGTTTGTCGTGACCTATGAGGACTTGGGCGCCGACAAAGCCGGCGTGGTCCGCGGCATTGTCGAATTTCTCGGCGTTCAGGGCGATCAGCCCGAGAAGGTTCGTCATCTGACGGAGTTCGAACTACGGACCGGTGGAATCACGGAAGAGTGGGCGGCTCGCTTCGAGCGCGAGATTCGCGAGGGGATACGGCTTCGGCGGGCTTGAATATCGCCGATCGACTCGCCCTTGCTTCGGGCGAGGGGCGGCGTTCCGCCGTTTCATTCGGTTTCCGATCGGCGCTGCACTTCGGGGATCGAAAAGCGCCCCTCAAGCAGCGCGCGTCGCGGCTGGTACGCCCGCAACGTCAGCAGGAATGGCGCATCAGGAGCCGGAAGCCAATTCTCTTCGCCGCCGGTCGGCGCAACGTGCTGAATGAAAATCTCCAATGAGCCGTCCCCGCCGTAGCGCAGATCGGACTTGCGGCTCCCGAGGCTGTAGCGATCGATCGGATTGGGCGCAAGCCAACGGCGATTGTTCTCGTCCGTCTGATAGATGGTCAGGGACCAGAATGCGTCAACCGGCGGCAGACCAGCCGGCGGGAACCGCAGAACATAGCGATTGCGACCATTGAGCGGGGCGCCGATGGCATCGGTGGCCGTGGAGAAATACATGGCTTCTTCGCGCGGCAGCAGGCCGAGGCCGGCAAGCGCGCATTGCGCGCGCAGCAGATAGTCGGCGCCGAAGTTGCCGACGTCGCCGAGCGGACCGCTCCACCCGAGCCGTCGATCGCCGGGCGTCGGACGCCGCGATGCGTCGATCGGGCCGCGCAATTGAGCCAGCAGCGCGTCCGAGGGCCAATGGCCAAACCCGGCCCGCTGCGGCGCCAGCGTCCGAAAGCCTGCCTGCGCGCCAATCATGTCTCGCGCCGACGCGAGCCCGCGCCTCAAGGCTTCGAGTTGCGGCGGCGCGAAGTCCTGGCGGCTGAACCGAAGCGAAGGACCCACGCCGATCGCCCGCAGGCGGTCGAGAACGGCTCCGTCCCGCGCCGGCGGCGGGTTCTCGGTCAACATCGCATTGAGCACATCGAAGAATATCAAAGGCTTGGCGTTGTCCAATGGCTGCACGGGCAAGGAGAGGGGATCGCGGCTCCACGACGCGGCGTCGGAGGGCGCGCCCCATCGGGAAATCGCGAATTGATCTTGAATCGCATGGACCGCCGCAACGTCGCCCGGCCCGTCGACCAGAATTCGAACCAACGCCCAAACCGCATTGGTGGGAGCCCGGATCGCTTTCATTCCGGCCGGCGCGGCGCCGTCCCATTGCGGACCCGCGAGCAAAAATCGACCGGCCGCCGTGCCCGTGGTGCGCCGTCCCGGCACGGCGAAATTGTTGGTGAAGACGTCCATCAGGGCGAGGCTGTAGTAACGGTCGGCAGTATCGGGCAGATGGATGATCAGCGGGCCGCGAGAAAGATCGATCCAGGCCCGCGACAGCAGCGTATCGGAATTGACGGCGGTGACCACGGCGGTCGCCGGCGTGCTGAGCGCTCTGGTGTGCAGAAAAGTGTTAGGCCGCAATGGGCCACCCTTGCGGGGGAGGCTGAGCGCCCGGTACCGCAACCGGGCGACCTCGTAACAGGGCAGCCCGTAGATATACGCCAACCGGGCGATGTCCATCAGATCGTCGCAGATATCAGCCTGCGTCCGAGAGTCGCCTGCGGTCCGCGCCTCGTTCATTGCGTCACCTGTGCGTCCTTGCGGCCGGCGTTGGCGCGCGCGGGCGGTCGGGGAATAAATGCCGGATGCCGTTCGGGGAGCCTGACGAAACCCGCGCTCCAAGGCGCCGTTGCAAGAGTCCGCCGTAAGCCGGCGTCGCTCATCACGACCCCCCGATCGCCGCCGCAATCGTGGAGCGGACGATCCAGGCTGCATTGTGCGCCGGCGCCTTGTTCGCATCGTAGCCGGCAAAATACAGCGCGTCGCCGTCCCGCGGGAAGGGCGAGGCCAGGATTGACCGCGTCGCCACCATCGGCTGGACAGGGCGATCGGGGATCCGGCGAAGGTCATAATGGCCCGTCGGCTGCCGGACCAGATACCAGGCGCCGCTTTCGAGGCGGCCGTAGCCGACACTGACGACGCTGTGACCCGCAGCTATCGGCGACATCGGCGGGATGAAGGCCTCGATCCCCAACAGAAGCACGTTTCGTCCCTGGGGATCGCGGACGATCGCCATGTCGTTGTAAGCGCCGATCGCGTAACCGACCCCCATCCCCCACGCCTTGCCGAGAAAATCCTTCAGATCGAGATCGGTGGACTCGCTGCCGTCGTGGGGATCGACCCGCACGATGCGCGCCTCGCTGCCCTCCACGGCGGCGATCAGCGCCTGGCCGCCGGCCGCAGGGTCAGGGACCGCGGACAGTCCGCGCAGCCCGGTCTCGGATCGCCCGGGGCGCGGATTGGAATAGATGAGGCGCCAATGCGGCTCCGCCCCGTCGATCCGCTCGTAGATCTGCTGCCCGACGGCGGCGTAGAGGCGGCCGTCGCATTCGGCAAAGCTGCTGATCCGCAGCCGGCCTTCCAACCCGGGAAACGCCTCCACCGAAATAGTTGAGATGTCGAGTTCGGGCGCCTCGCTCCAGCGGATACGGCCGGGAACGGTTGGATCGTACGCGCCGCGGAAGACGCCGCGCGGGTCCTGCCCGGCAAAGACGTAATCGACGCCGGTGACCCGGTCGCGGTGGGCGCCGACGCTGCGCACCTGTGGCAAATGATGGTCACTTTGGTTCCAGCGCTCGTGTACGAACGTTGCTGCGGCCCAGGCGCCGGTCGCGTCGTCGCGCGTGAAGACCCTCGCCTCCCCTGTCAGGTCCCAGGTGGCGGCGACCAACATGGAGACAGGCGCGGCCAGATGTTCGCCGGTCCCGTCCGTCGCGAAAGTGAACTCGCCCAGAACGGCCACGGCGAGGTTGCGCGGCCGCCCGTTCGGCATCTGCTCTTCGAAAGCATGATCGACCCGCCATTGACCGTGTGGCCGGTCTAACACGAGTATCTCCGCGCCTTGAGGCCCTTCCGGCCCGGGTTTATCTTGCCAGTAGCCGTTGCCGGCGTATAGCCTTCCCGCGTGCGCGGCGAGGATGCGCATCTCCGTGCCGCCCATGAAGCGGCCGGAGGAATCCCGCGACCCCGGCGTGAACGAGACCTCGAACTCTCCTGGCGGTCCCGCGGCGGTGTTTACCCGCTCTTGCGAATGCCAGACCGAAAAGAAAGCGGCGGCGGCGCCCGTCACCGCCAGCACGGCGAGACTCAGGCGAAGCATCGTCCCCGCTCGGAGGTTTGGCATTCGCATAACGTCAAGCCTCGTTCGACGGAACCGCGATCAGGAATCGCGTCAAAGGGCGTCACGGCGCTCCTTCACGAATTTGAGCGCGCGCCCAAGCTCACCCGACGGATTGCTCGATCACATGGCGAGCGATTGCTGAAACCGATGCGCCTTTTGCGATGATAAGTAACATGCGTCGACCGCCGGCTCAATCGGTCCGGGCCGCGCTGTCGCAGACGCGTCGCTTGAAAGCCGCACTGGCGAGCTCTACGATCTTGGTATTCATTCGGCGCTCCCGTTCGCGGCAGGCGGTCCAACGGGACTGCGATGAGTCGCGACAAAGAACGCGCCATGGTCTCGAGGAGAGGCGAAGTGACGGCGGACGACGAAGAAGACGGCACGATCTACACGGTCGTCGTCAACAACGAGGAGCAATATTCGATCTGGCCGAGTCACAAGGCGATGCCGCGAGGGTGGCGATCGGCTGGCAAGGAAGCGCGAAAAGCCGAGTGCCTCCGCTACATCGACGAGGTGTGGACGGACATGAGGCCGCTCAGTTTGCGGCGGAAAATGGAGATGGGGACACGGGAGAGCAACCCCTCGAAAGAATTTGACATCAATTCCTGATCCTTGTTCTTTGTGACTTCCTCTTCGCGAATCGCGAGCTGGCGCTTTGATCGGCGTGACCGTGTTCAACCGGAAATATGTGGCGCAAGTCAGTCATCGCATGTGAACGGCGCGGTCTCTCTGTCTCCGTGACGGAGTGGAGTCGGCGGGGGATTCCCTGCGTCATGCTGCACGGCTTTGGGGACGCCAGCTGCGTATGGAACTACCTCGCGATCCGTCTGGCGCCGCAGTTCCGCGTCGCCGCGATGGACTTGCGGGGGCACGGCGACTCGGATTGGGATCCGGAAGCCCGATACGATACCGAAACCTTTGCCGCCGATTTGACCAGGACCGTCGCCGCCCTCGGCTTCGAAAGGATGATACTGGTCGGCCATTCTCTGGGGGCCGATGTGGCCATCCGCTTCGCCGCCGAGAATGCCTCCCGTGTCGCCGCGCTGGTCATCGTCGACTTCGGCCCTGAACTCGACGAACGAGGGGTCGACGAGGTCCTGCGGAGCTTCGCCGCGGTGCCGCGGACCTTCGCGTCGCCGGACGAATATGCGGAATGGCTGATTGCGCGTCGTCCGCTCGCTGACCCGAATCTGCTCCGGCAGTTCGCGCGCCAGAGCCTGCGGCAGTTGTCGTCGCAGATGTGGGAGCCGAAGGCGGACGCCGCGCTCGCGAGCCATTCGCAGATCAGCAAGCTCGCGGCGAGCGACGGGCGCTACCGCGACCCCGATCTCTGGTCGACGCTCGCACGGATCAATTGCCCGAGTCTGGTCGTCCGCGGCGGCGGTTCTGGAGTTCTTCCCTCCGATGTCGCCAGTCGCATGGCCGAGCGGACGCTGTGGGATGGCCGGCTTGCGACGATCGCCGCCGCCGGGCACGCGGTCATGATGGACAACCCCGCCGAATTCAGCGCCAGCGTCATCGACTTCCTGACGGGCATTGCTGCGTGAAGGCCGCGTTCGAGCGAAAGCGCAGCGCAACCGCCGTTTGCGCCCGGCGGACCAATTCCCCAACATAGCCCCCGGAGCGTCTACGCCGGCGCGCGCTCGCGCTCCATGCGGCTGCCGGGCCGGTAGCGGACGTTGATGGATCAGTCCACCGGCCGGAGCATTGGGCGAGTTTCACGTCGGATTGCCGTCGCCTCGCGCCGTTCTCTCCGGCAGGCGCCCTACGGGATGGCCGGAGCGGCGCGATTTCACCGCCGGCGCCTGGCTGAAGCCATATGCGAATCGACTCTGGCGAACGCGTTTTTCCGCGGAGATTACAGCGGTCCGGAGCGGGAAATTGGATAAATCATGAGAGCCGGAGGATGCCGCGATTCGAGCGGACATATTGTCGGGTCTTTTAGACCTGATATAGAACGAACCCGAAATTGCACAGGTGCCCGATGCAGGTGAAATCGACGGCTGACG
>JBEKSH010000111.1:0-7225 GCA_049517235.1 Roseiarcus sp.
ATCAGCATCAGGTCCTGGTTGCGCGAAATCTTCGCCGCCGCCGCGACCATCTCCGGCGTCAGCCCCGGCGCCAGCCTGGCGAGGCTTTCGCCGGTCGCCTGATCCGAGAGCAGCCAGTCGCGAAACGACCCGACGGTCAGCGCTGAAATCGGCGCGAAGGCGGAGGCGTCGTGGCGATCGATGATCAACCAGGTGATTTCGTCCTTCTCGTAGGGGATCACGACCTCGTTGAGAAAGGTCGCGAGCGGCAGATCGGCAAGCGCCATCTGCGCCGCGATCCGCTCCTCGGCGCTGTCCGCCGCCACGCCGGCCAGGCAATCGCCCGAACGCCGCGGCGAGGCCTTCGCCAGCAGGCGCCTGAGGTCCGGAAAACCATATCGTGCGCCGCCAAGGGCCGTCGCGTACATCGTTGGCGCTTCGCCGGTCGATATCACTGCGTTGCGGGCATTATCGCATGCAATGGCTTATCGACCACAGATGTTTCCGTTCTCGCCGGCGGCGCCCCGAAATCGCGCTCGGGCGATCGCGTCCCTATCAATGGCTTGTCTGACGCGGACGAGCCTGCGATCATCGTGAAATTGGCCTCGCCTTCGCCGGCGGCGCCTTGTCCTTCACGCGGCATCCTTACCGGCGGCGCCATGGCCGAACCTTCCCAGTCGACAGCGGCCTCCGCGCTCTATGACCCGAGGGTCAGGGGCTACGCCTATCAGGCCTTGCTGCTCGCCGCGTTGGTCGCGCTCGTCTGGAGCGCCAGCCACAATGTCACCGTCAACATGCAGGCGCGCGGCGTGCCGACGGGCTTCGGCTTCTGGGACCAGACGGCGGGCTTCGACATCAACCAGAAGCTCATCGACTATTCGTCGCAATCGACCTATGGCCGGGCGTTCTGGGTTGGGTTGTGCAACACCGCGCTGGTCGCGGCGCTGGGCATCGCGCTGGCGACGCCGCTCGGATTCGCCATCGGCGTCGCACGGCTTTCGCCCAACTGGATTCTCGCAAAAATCGCGATGATCTATGTCGAGATCATGCGCAATACGCCGCTGCTGTTGCAACTGCTGTTCTGGTACAACGCAGTGCTGAAGGCGCTTCCCGCCCCCCGCCAGTCGATTGCGTTGTCCGGGCTGATCTTCCTCAACAATCGCGGCCTCTATGTCCCGCGTCCCGAGTTCGCCTTGGGCGCGGAATGGATCGCGCTCGCCTTCTTGCTGGGGATCGCCGGCGCTTTCGCCTGGCGCCGTTGGGCGTGCCGGCGTCAGGCTTTGACGGGAAAGCAGGCCCCCGTCGGCGTGGTCGCCGCGGCGCTATGTCTCGGGCTTCCCGTCGCCGCCTATTTCGCGGCGGGCCGGCCGGTCGGTTTCGACCTCGCGCATCAGGCCGGATTCAACCTGAGCGGCGGCGTGCAAATCCTGCCCGAATTGGCGGCGCTGATCTTCGGCCTGGTGACCTACACCGCCGGCTTCATCGCCGAAATCGTGCGCGCTGGCGTGCTGGCCGTCTCCAAAGGGCAGGGCGAGGCGGCGAGCGCTTTGGGCCTGCATCGCGGCTTGACGATGAGGCTCGTCGTCATCCCGCAGGCGATGCGGCTGATCACGCCGCCGCTGACCAGCCAATATCTGAACATCGTCAAGAACTCGTCGCTCGCCGTGTTCATCGGCTATCCCGACCTCGTGCAGATTTTCGCCGGCACGGTGCTCAATCAGACGCAGGCCGCCGTGCAGGTGATGGCGATCACCATGGGCGTCTATCTCGTGATCTCGCTGGCCGTCGCTTTCGCGCTCAACGCCTTCAACGCGCGCCAGGCGCTGAAGGAGCGCTGAAATTGGCTGACGCCTCCATCGCCTATCTGCGGACCGCGCCGGAGCCGATTCTGCCGGCGCCGATTTTTTCGCGCGGGGCGTTCGCCTGGACGCGCGAGAATCTGTTTTCGAGCTGGACCTCCGGCGCGCTCACCTTGATCCTGCTGGCCCTGTGCCTGTGGCTGATTCCGCCGCTGATCGAATGGGCGACGGTCAGGGCGGTCTGGTCGGCGCCGGACGGCGCGCTCTGCCGCGCGCATCAGGACGGCGCCTGCTGGGCGTTCGTCGCGCAAAAGATCGACTACTTCCGCTATGGCTCCTATCCGCAGGGCGAACGCTGGCGCGTCGACGTGACGCAAGCGATCGGTGGCGCGTTGATCGCCTGGCTCGCCTGGCCGCGCGCGCCGCGGCGCGCCGTCGGCGCGGGCCTGTTCTTCGTCGCCTTTCCGATCTTCGGCTTCATCCTGTTGCGCGGTTCGGACTGGTTCGGCCTGCCGGTCGTCGAGACGGTGCTGTGGGGCGGCGTCTTCGTGTCGTTGCTCACCGCGCTGGTGGGCATCGTGTTCTCGCTGCCGCTTGGCGTGCTGCTGGCGCTCGGGCGACGTTCGCCGCTGCCGATCATCAGGCTCGCCAGCGTCGTCTTCATCGAATTCGTGCGCGGCGTGCCTTTCGTCACCGTGCTGTTCATGGCCAATTTCATGCTGCCGCTGTTCCTGCCGGAGAGCTGGACGCCCGATCGCCTGCTGCGCTCGCTGGTTGGCATGGCGCTGTTCGCCGCCGCCTATATGGCGGAAGAGGTGCGCGGCGGGCTGCAGTCGATCAACAAGGGCCAGTTCGAGGGCGCGCTGGCGCTCGGCCTCAAATATTGGCCGATGACCGGGCTGGTCATCCTGCCGCAGGCGCTGACCCTGGTCATTCCGGGCGTCGTCAACAATTTCATCGGCCTGTTCAAGGACACCACCCTGGTCTCCATCGTTGGCCTCGTCGATTTTCTCGGCGCCGTCGAAAACGCGTTCAAGGACACGGTCTGGGTCGGGCCGACCATCGCGCCGACCGGCTACGCCTTCGCCGCGCTGTTCTATTTCGCATTCTGCTTCGCCATGTCGCGCTACCAAGCCTTCACGGAGCGCCGGCTCGCCGCCGGGCGACGCTGACGGCGGTTCGGGAGGAGCCTTTGACGGTCGCCAATGGTTCGACAAGCCCCACCGCTCCCAGCAACGGCGGCGCCGCCATCGAAATGATCGGCGTGCACAAGTGGTATGGCGCGTTTCACGTGTTGCGCAACATCAACCTCACGGTGCTGCGCGGCGAGCGCATCGTCATCTGCGGCCCCTCGGGGTCGGGCAAATCGACGCTGATCCGCTGCGTCAATCGTCTCGAAGAGCACCAGCGCGGCGCGATCATCGTCGACGGGATCGAACTGACAAGCGATCTGAAGCGCGTCGACAGGGTCCGCCGCGACGTCGGCATGGTGTTCCAGCAGTTCAATCTGTTTCCGCATCTCACCATCATGGAGAACTGCACGCTGGCGCCGATCTGGGTGAAGAAGCTCCCCAGGAAAGAGGCGGAGGAAACCGCCATGCGCTTGCTGACGCGCGTCAAGATTCCCGAACAGGCCGGCAAATATCCGGGCCAGCTGTCGGGCGGCCAGCAGCAGCGCGTGGCGATCGCCCGCGCGCTCTGCATGAACCCCAAGATCATGCTGTTCGACGAGCCGACCTCCTCGCTCGACCCCGAAATGGTCAAGGAAGTGCTCGATACGATGACCGGGCTCGCCCAGGACGGCATGACGATGATCGTCGTCACCCATGAAATGGGATTCGCCCGTCAGGTCGCCGACCGCGTCGTCTTCATGGACAATGGCGAGATCGTCGAGATCAACGCGCCGAAAGAGTTCTTCGAGCGCCCGCGCCACGAGCGCACGAAGCTTTTCCTGAGCCAGATCCTGCACTGAGCGCCGGCGGCTCCCGCTCGATGCGCTTCCAGCCGTCGACGCCGAGCCGCTCCTGCGGCAGGTAGCGGCCCTTATAGGCCATCTTCTTCGAGCCCTCGACCCAGTAGCCGAGATAGACATGGGGCAGGCCGAGACGCCGCGCCTTCTCGATGTGATCGAGAATCATGAAGGCGCCCAGCGAGCGGGCGTGCTCGTCGGGATCGAAGAACGAATAGACCATCGACAGGCCGTCGGCGAGCTGGTCGGTCAGACAGGCGGCATAGAGACGGCCCGCGCCGCGCTGGGTGATGAAGTGGTCGGGCCCCTTGCGGCGATATTCGATGATCCGCGTCTCGATATGGCTGTCTTCGACCATCATCGAATAATCCAGCACGGACATGTCGGCCATGCCGCCGTCGGGATGGCGCGCATCGAGATAGGCGCGAAACAGCGAATATTGCTCGGCCGAAGGCTTGGCGGGGCCGGTCGCGCCGATCAGATCGTCATTCTGGCTGGCGATACGGCGCAGATTGGCGCTCGGGCGAAAGTCGTCGACGAGCACCCGTACCGAAACGCAGGCGCGGCACTGTTCGCATGCGGGCCGATAGGCGATGGTTTGCGAGCGGCGGAAGCCGGTCTGCGTCAACGTGTCGTTGAGCGCCGCCGCCCGCCGGCCGACCAGATGCGTGAAGACCTTGCGCTCCTCCATGCCCGGCAGATAGGGGCAGGGGGATGGCGCGGTCAGGTAAAACTGCGGGGCGTCGCGCGGCTCTCTCGTCACCCTTTCGCAACTCCATGCCTCATGGTCCAGACCGCAAGGCTAGAACGGATTGCGCCGAACTGGAATGGCCGTACGCAAGATATTCGCCACTTTTTACGCGCGCTCAAAACCGGCGCACGAAAATCACGCTGGCCAGCATGTCGTGCACGCAGCGTTTTTCCGCATCGACCAGCGAAACCAGGAAGATCGGCGGCAACATCCAGCTCAAATAGAAGAACAGGGCGTGGGCCGCCGCATTGATGAACGGAACGCGCGCGCCCGTGTCGGCCATGCGCACTTGCAGGTCCATCACGCGCATGCCCGGCGTCGCCATCCGATAGCTCGACACCGTCAGGCCATTGTAGAAGAACGCCACCAGCGGATAGATCGGCGGCAGCAGGAAAAGCGATAATCCAAGCGTCAGCACGAGGAGGACGCTCCACAGCACCGCGGCGATGATCGACACCAGGAAGAGGTCGACGCAAAAGGCCAGAATGCGCCGCGTTCGCACGCCGGCCAAAGCGTCGGCGCGAAACGCCGGCGCCGGCATCGCCGCCGTTCCATTCACGCCAGAAAAATTCGACATGGACAATGCTCCTGCGATCCGCCGCCGTCCGCACCGATGTGGGACGCCCGAAAAGCCGATTCAAGGGCGGGCGACGCCCAGGCGCCGCCGGACAGGCTTTCTAGAAAGTTTCGTCCCCTCCGCCCTGATCGACCTTGATGTTGCTCAAATCGCGAAGAATCAAGCGCGGGTCCGGCTACGCGTGGCGGGTCAGCGGCGGGGCGGGACTGCGCCGACGCTCATGATGCCGCCCGGCCGCAGCGCGAGCACGATCGCCAGCAGGCTGAAGACGGCGACGTCGCGGTAGTCGATCGGCAGAAAGGCCGACCACGCCGCCTCGAAGGCGCCGATCAGCAGACCGCCGAGAAACGCGCCGGGAATCGAGCCGATGCCGCCCAGAATGGCGGCGATCAGCGCCTTCAGTCCGAGCGTCGTCGAGGCGCCGTAGCCGACGCCGCCGTAATAGACGGTCATTGCAAAGCCCGACAAGCCGGCGAGCGCGCTGGCCAGCGCGAAAGTCTTGGCGAAGATCGCGCCCGGGGCGACGCCGAACAGTTCGGCGGCGATCGGATCGTCGGCATAGGCGCGCCACTGGCGCCCGAACGGCGTCCATTTCATGACCGCCAGCAGCGCAAGCGCGGCGACCAGCGCGAAGGCGCCGATCAGCAGGGCGATCGGCGTCGCCGCCGCCAAGAAATCGCCGGCGCGCAGGAGCGCGAACGGCTCGTTGAGAATCGGGTTGACCCAGAGGATTCGCGCCCCTTGGGTGAGGCGAAGGAATTCCTGCAGGAACAGCGACAGGCCGACGGTGGCGACCAGCGCCTGCTGGCCGCTGGCCCGATGCAACGGCGCAAACACCAGGCGGCCCGATGCGACGCCGAAGGCGCCGGCGGTCGACACGGCCAGAAGGAGCGCCAGCGCCAGCAAGGCGGCCGGCGCAAAGCCCGCCGCCAGCAGCACGCCGAACGAGGCGGCGTAGCCGCCCGCCGCGGCGAGCTCGCCAAACGCCAGGTTGATGCGCCCGACAAGGCCATAGACCAGCGAATAGGCGGCCGCGAGCAACGCATAGATCGCGGCGAGCGGCAGTCCGTTGACCGCCTGCTGCAGGCCGTACGCCACCAGCAGCGGCGCGCTCCAGACCGTTTCGGCGCCCGCCAGCGGCAACGGATCGGCGGCGCGCCCTTCAGGCGTCGCCAGCCAGAAGCGAATCAGCGTCGCCAGTTGATAGTCGCCGAGCGGGCCGCGGTCGGTCGCCAGCGAAATCAGATCCTGGGATTTCCTCGGCCGGCCCGGCGCAAGAAAGCGGCACACGGCGAAATGCGGCGCCAGCGCCTGGTCCGGCGCGCCCGCCAGATAATCGACGCGCAAGCCGCGCCCGTCGTCGGACGGGGTTTGGCGCAGGATGCGGATTGTCGCATCCGCCTCCTCGATGGCCGGCAGCGCCATTCGGCACAGCCGCGCCTGGTCGGTTTCCAGAAGCGGCGCACAGCCGACCAGCAGGCCAAGGCAGGCGAGAATCAGCAGACATCGGGACACGCGGCGAGCATGGCGCGGGAAGGGCGGCAAGGGAAGGCGCGGCGCGCCGGAGGAACGGGTCAACCGCCGCGGATCCTCGCGCTGTGGCGCCGCTGCTTTGCGCGATTGCCGCAGATTTCCATTTCGCACCAGCGACGGCTCTTGTTCTTCGTCGTGTCGAAGAACAGCCAGCCGCATTTCTCGCCCTGGCATTGCTTGATGCGCGAGAGGTCCCCCTGGGTCAAAGTGGTGAGCGCGGAAAGAGCGATCGGCCCCAGCACCGATTCCACGGCGCTCTCCCTCGGCGCCCACGACCAGACGTAGCGACCTTCAAAAGGCGTCAGTTTGGCGCAGGCGAGGCAGGCGGCGTGGGTTCGCGCGAGGGCCTCGACGCCGGCCTTCGGCGCCGGCCTGCCGGCGGCGACCTCGACGGCGATGGCGTAGATGTTCTCCCGCAATTCGAGCGCGCGATCGAGCATCCGTCGGGCGAGACGCTCGTCCGAATGGACGGCGGCGCGCAGCCATTCGGCGTCGGCGGGCCCAAGCACTTTGGCGTGCTGCGCCCAGTCGACGACGTTCTGCGCCGAACGCAGGTGTTCCTGGTGGGTCGCCCAACCGCGGCCCGAAGAGGTGTTGGTGAAGTCGAATGCGAGTTC
>JBEKSH010000112.1:0-7218 GCA_049517235.1 Roseiarcus sp.
GTCGACGGCGGCATGCTGAAGACGGTGTGAGGCGCCACCTTTTTCGGGAGGAAGACGCTTTATGCGATGGCGGCGCCCAGGCGCCGATCGATTTGTTGCGCGCATGTCGGACCCTCGCGCGCCGGATCATGCCACGCACGACATGGCCGAAGTTATTCGTTCCTGGCTGCTGACGATCAGCGCCGGTTACGGAGAAACAGTCGCCGGCAGTCCGACGTTGTTGCGCACTCAATCGCAACGAATGTCACAATGTCGTTTGGAGAGCACAAGGCCGGCTGAAGTCCGATCGAGAGGACATTCGGCAGCCGATCGGTTGAGTCATATGTCGGGTTCCGCGTGGCGGCCTGAGCCATCGTTGATTCATCGCACGGGAATATTGAAGCGGGGGCTTGCCATGATTGCGTAGCCAGACGATCCGGGGCAGAGTCGAAGCATCGCAGACTGGCGAACGCCATCGCTCGCCATTGCAAGGTGGCCCGTGTCTATTCCCGATTCGCATTCGCGTCTTTTCAAACGCCCTTACAGTCACGGCGAACTCATCGCCGATGGCGTCGTTCACGCTGTCGCGATCGTGGCCGGGATCATCGCTTTCGCGGTTTTGTTCGTGAAGGTGGCGTCGCAAGGCGATATCCACGACGGCCTCGCGATGGCGGTCTACGCGGCCGGTTTCTTTCTGCTGTTCGGTTTTTCCTGCGCCTACAACATGGCTCCGCCGTCGCCGGTGAAGTGGATTTTGCGGCGTTTCGATCATTCCGCCATCTATCTGATGATCGGCGGCACCTACACCGCCTTAATGTCGCAAATGCACGATCACTTCTGGGCCTGGACGCTTTGCAGCATCGTATGGGCGGGCTCCCTCGCTGGCGTCGCGCTTAAATTGTTCATGCCGGGCAGGTTCGACCGCGTCTCGATCGCCATCTATTTGCTTCTCGGCTGGATCGCCGTCATCGCGATCAAGCCTCTCGTTGCTGCGCTTCCGGCCCAGGCTCTCATCCTCGTTCTCATCGGAGGCGTTTTCTATTCGGTCGGCGTCCTGTTCCATTGTTGGCATCGTCTAAAATTCCAAAACGCCATCTGGCATTTGTTCGTCATTGTCGCGGCTGGCTGCCATTATGCGGGCATCGTGCAGACCGTGGGACGCGCCGCGTGATTTTGACGGCCTCAATCGTTCGCCAAATTCATGCTGCACGCGAATTTCGCCGGTGGCCGCCCGGGCCCCGTCGCAGGCGTGTTTCTTCGGGTCGGCGCGCGCGCTAGCCGCGCGTGATTTGCACTTTGTTCGGATAGAAGGCCAGATGATCCTTGATGTCGGCGGCGACCGGCAGCGGCGATTCATAGGTCCAAACCGCGTCCTTATCGGTCGCGTCGTCGGCGACGAGCGAAAAGTAATTCGCCACGCCCTTGTAGAGGCAGGTCGTCTCCAGCGCGCTGCGCACGAAATGCTTCATGTCGGCGTCGCCTCGCGGAATATAGAGGACCGGCGGATAAGTGTGTTCGCGCAACTCCAGCGCCGAGTCGCTCTGCGCGACCACCCTGCCGCGCCACAGCACGCGGACCCGCTCCGGCGACCGAGAAATCCGAATGGGATGATCGGACGGCATCGACTGGCCCTCTCTCGCGCGAGAATTCAACGCGGCCGCATCGGGCTGTCAAGCCGACCTCACACGTCGGTTTTCGCTCGCCTTGCGCGCTTGCGCGTTTGCACGGTGACGCGCGGTCCCTCGACGAGGCGCACGACGGCGCCCCAAAGCGTGCGCACGTCCTGTTCGGTCAGGCCGATGCGATGGAAAATGTTGCGCAGGTTTCGTTGCATCACCGGCTTCTTGCCGGCCGGTCGAAAGAAGCCGCGTTCGTCGAGCTTGGTCTCCAGGAAATCGAAAAACGCGACGACCATTTCGCGGGTCGCCGGTCCCGAGCGCTGCGGCGGGACAGGCGGCGCGGCGCCATGGGCGGCCTTGAACCATTCATAGCCGCAAAGCAACACGGCCTGCGCCAGATTGAGCGAGGCATAGGCGGGATTGACCGGAAAGGTGATGATCGCATCGGCGAGTGATACTTCGCGATTATCGAGGCCGGTGCGCTCGGGTCCAAACAGGATGCCGCGCTTTTGACCCGCGCCATGTGCGGCGGCGGCTTCGGCCATCGCCTGGCCAGGCGCGGCGATGCGCTTCAATTGACCGCGCTCGCGCGCCGTCGTCGCATAGACGAAATTCAGATCGGCGACGGCTTCTTCGAGGCTGTCGAAAACGCGCGCCGATTCCAGCAGATGGACGGCGCCGGCCGCCGCCGCATAGGCTCCCTTGCGGCGCGCGCCGGTGCGCGGCCAGCCTTCGCGCGGGCTGACCAACCTGAGATCGTCAAGGCCGAAATTGGCCATGGCGCGGGCGCACATGCCGATGTTGACCGCCAGTTGCGGGCGCACCAGCACGATCGCGGGTCCGCCGGCGACGGCTGTCTTCGTGCGATCCGTTCCCGCGCCGACCATGGCTCTTTCCGTGCGCAAACATTACGGCGAGCGACAATAGCGCCGATTCGACAGCGCGGTTCAACGCCGTTCGCCTCCGCGCCGGTTGCGCGCGCGTGATCAGTCTACCCGGCGTCGCGCAGCCTGTCGGGCGACCCGGCCGCCGACGCCGCAAATCGCCGCGCAATTTCGCGCGCGATCGTTCGGCTGGAATCGATCGGTTCGTAGGAAAAGCGCTCGATGCGTCCTCCGAAGCGACGCACCGCGCCCAGGCGCTCCAGCGCGTCGATATAGCGCGCGATCTTGCCGCCGCTCCCGCCCGAGGGCTCGAAGACATGGACCGGCGCGCCGGTGGCGGTCGCCTCGCCGACCATGTTGACGCTGTCGCCCGTCACCAGGATCGCGTCGGCATGGGCCAGTATCTGCGCATAGGGATTGGCGCCGGCGCCGTCCCACACAAAGGCCGGCGCGCCGCCCAGGCCCGACCGCACCGCGGCGGCGAGTTCGGGCGGGGTGCGCCGCGAGGGCGTCGCCATGACGCTGTAACCCGCCCCGGCGATCGCGGCGGCGGCGGCGACCAGCCTTGCGACATCGCGCGGCGCAAAGTCATGCGCGCCGCTCGGTCCGCCCAGAATGACGGCGGCGCGCGGGGCCGGCAACGCGACGATGCGAGGATCAGGCGCCGCCCGCGCGGCGGCGAGCCGCGCCGCCGAGAAGGGATGCGGCGAGGTCAGCGTGGACATGACGTTGCCGCCCGCAAGGCCGTCGTGGTCGGGCGCCCAGATCAGATCCATACGCGCGCGCGAATGACGCGGGTCCTGCAAGAACACCGTGAAGACATGCTCTCCGGCCGCCCGCTTGATGGCGCGAATATAGGGAACGGTGACGCGCCCGCAGGCGATCACGATGTGAGGGAAAGGCCGCGCAAAAATCGAACCCGCCCTGCCCGGCCGATCCTTGGGGTCGAGCGGGCCGTACGGGGAAAGACGCGCGAACAACGCGCGCGGCGCCACGACGCGCACCGCATAGGGCGCGCCCAGCGCCTCGGCCACGCCCCGGGCGTTGGCCTCATGGCCCGCCTTGCCGGAACTCAAGACGAGGACGCGCGTCTCTTTGGCGAGCAACGCGTCATTCTGCAAGGCGCCACTCCGGCATTCTGTCGCTAGAGCCCCATCTTTCCGGGCAGCCATTGGGCGAAGCTGCTCGCCAGAACGGCCACCCGGCCGCGCTCTGTCCCCATTTCACGCGCCGAGCCGCCGGTGAACGCAAGCAGCGTGCTGAACAGCGGATAGGTGGCGATGGTCTTGCCATTGGGCGCGACGACCATGCCGACGCCTTCGATATTGTCGCGCGCCGCGCTGCCGTCATACGGCTGTGTTCCGCCGCCGCCGGACGGGCCGAGATAGACCATGTCTATGCGCACCACCAACGTCGGCGCCGCGGCGTCGCGCGGCGCCATACGTCCCGCGAAGGCCGCGTGGAGCCGACTTGGCAGATCCTCCGTCATCCACGTCGCCTCCGGCCCGAGGCCTTTTTCGACCAATGGCGAAGCGTCGACCTTGATCGCCCTGAATCTCAACTGCGCCGCCGCGGCGCCCGTAAACGGCGGTGACGTCTCGTCAGCCGCGGCTGCGAGGGGCCCGGCGGCGAGAGCGCCAACAACCCAAGGAGCGCAGGCGGCCGCAAGGGCGGCTCGACGAAACCAGATTGACTTGTCCATCTTCAAAACTCCCCGGGACGGCGTCGCCTGGCGACGCCCGCCCTCGAGCTGGTTCAGACGTAGGCGACTTTCAATATTTCGTAACTCTTGCCGCCGCCCGGCGTGATCACTTCGACGCTATCCCCGACCTTTTTGCCGATCAGCGCGCGCGCGGTCGGCGAGGTGATCGACACGCGGCCGGACTTCACGTCGGCCTCGCTCTCGCCGACGATCTGGAAGACCTTCTGGGACTCCGTGTCCTCGTCGATCAGCGTCACCGTCGCGCCGAACTTGACCGTGGAGCCGGACAATTTCGTGACGTCGATCACCTCGGCGCGCTGCAGCTTGTCCTCAAGCTCGACGATGCGCCCTTCGTTATGCGATTGCGCCTCCTTGGCCGAATGATATTCGGCGTTTTCGGACAAGTCGCCGTGCGAACGCGCCTCAGCAATCGCCTGGATGATGCGCGGCCGCTCCACCTGCTGGCGGCGGATGAATTCAGCCTCGAGAGCGGCATGTCCGGAGATCGTGATCGGAAATTTGTCCATAGCAAACCCTTACCCAGTCCTCATCTCGCCTGTGTCGAGATTTCACATTCGCCAGGCGCCAATGCGCCCGCTCAGCGCGTCAAGCGAAATAGTCTTGCAGCGCCCGCACTTCAAGGTCGCCGCCGATATAGGCCTTGACGCCCTGAGCCGCGGCCATCGCCCCCGCCAGAGTGGTGTAGTAGGGGGTTTTATGCAAGAGGGCGGCGCGCCGCAGCGGTTTGGAATCGGCGAGCGCCTGCGCGCCCTCCGTGGTGTTGAAAACCAGCTGGATGGAGCCGTTCTTTATGGCGTCGACGATGTGCGGGCGCCCTTCCGACACCTTGTTGATTTTCACGGCGGGAACGCCATGCGCCTGCAGATAGCGCGTCGTGCCGCCGGTCGCTTGAATCTTGAAGCCGAGCGCGTGAAGCCGCTCGACCGTCGCCAGAATACGCGGCTTGTCGACGTCGCGCACCGAAACGAACACCGTGCCGGCGCGCGGCACGCTGGCCCCGCCGCCGAGCTGGCTCTTGGCGAAGGCGATGTCGAACGACCGATCGAGGCCCATCACCTCTCCCGTCGAACGCATTTCGGGGCCCAGCACCGTATCGACGCCGGGAAATCGGGCGAAAGGAAACACCGCTTCCTTGACGCCGACGTGTTCGATGTCGCCGATTTTCAATTCGAAGGACGCCAGCGTCCTGCCCGCCATGATCTGGGCGGCGATCCTGGCGATCGGACGGCCGATCACCTTGGCGACGAACGGGACGGTGCGCGAAGCGCGCGGATTGACTTCGAGCACGTAGACCTCGCCGTCCTTCAACGCGTATTGCACGTTCATCAAGCCGCCGACTTCGAGGGCCAGCGCCATTTTGCCCGTTTGCGACTCGAGCCTTTCGATCATCTCCCGGCTCAACGAACGGGGCGGCAGCGAACACGCGCTATCGCCCGAATGAATGCCGGCTTCTTCGATGTGCTCCATGATCCCGGCGACGACCACAGTCTCGCCGTCGCAAAGCGCGTCGACGTCGATCTCGGTCGCGTCGGAGAGATAGCGGTCGAACAACAGCGGATGCATGCCGAGCACCGTGTTGATCTGGCCGGTCTTGTCGTTGGGATAGCGCGCTTTGACGTCGGAGGGCACCAGGCTCGGCAAGGTGCCGAGCAGGTAATCGTCGAGTTCAGTCTGATCGCGGATGATCGCCATCGCGCGGCCGCCCAGCACGTACGAGGGACGAACGACGAGCGGCAGGCCGAGATCGGCGGCGATGAGGCGCGACTGTTCGACCGAATAGGCGATGCCGTTCTTGGGCTGCTTCAGCCCCAATTTGTCGAGCAGGCGTTTGAAGCGGTCGCGGTCTTCGGCAAGGTCGATCGAGTCGACCGACGTGCCCAGGATCGGCGCGCCGGACAGTTCGATGGCGCGCGCCAGTTTGAGCGGCGTCTGGCCGCCGAACTGCACGATCACGCCCTTGAGCGTTCCCCGTTCGCGCTCCTTTTCGAGAATGGCGAGCACATCCTCGGCGGTCAGCGGTTCGAAATACAGGCGATCCGAGGTGTCGTAGTCGGTCGACACGGTCTCTGGATTGCAGTTGATCATGATCGTCTCGTAACCCGCCTCGGTGAGCGCAAAACAAGCGTGACAGCAGCAATAATCGAATTCGATGCCCTGCCCGATGCGGTTGGGTCCGCCGCCAAGGATGACGATCTTGTCGCGCGCGGTGGGCCGCGCCTCGCAGACCGGCTGGCCGGCGAAAGGCGCCTCGTAGGTCGAATACATATAGGCGGTCGGCGAAGCAAATTCCGCCGCGCAAGTGTCGATGCGCTTAAAGACCGGCGCGACGCCGAGCGCCCGGCGCGCCCGCGCCACATCCGCCTCGGCGACGCCCGCCAGCGCCGCCAGACGCTGATCGGAGAATCCCGCCGCCTTGAGGGCGCGCAAATTGGCGGCGTCGCCCGGCAGGCCATGCCGGCGAACCTTGTTCTCCAGTGCGACGATTTCGCCCACACGCGCCAGAAACCATGGATCGATCTTGCAGACGTCGTGGATTTCCTCGACGCTCATCCCCGCTCGCATCGCCTGCGCGACATTGAGCAGGCGATCGGGCGTCGGCTTGCCGATGGCGGCGCGCAACGCATTGTGGTCGTCGCCCTTGCCCAGACCCTCGATCTCGATCTCGTCAAGGCCGGTCAGGCCGGTCTCCAGCGAACGCAGGGCCTTTTGCAGGGATTCGGCGAATGTGCGCCCGATCGCCATCGCCTCGCCAACCGATTTCATCGCCGTCGTCAAGACGGGATCGGAGCCGGGGAATTTTTCAAAGGCGAAGCGCGGGATTTTCGTGACGACGTAATCGATCGTCGGCTCGAAAGACGCCGGCATCGCCCCGCCGGTGATGTCGTTGGCGATCTCGTCGAGCAAATAACCGACCGCCAGCTTGGCCGCGACCTTGGCGATGGGAAAGCCGGTCGCCTTCGAAGCCAGCGCGGAAGAACGCGAAACGCGCGGATTCATCTCGATCACCACCATG
>JBEKSH010000113.1:0-7210 GCA_049517235.1 Roseiarcus sp.
TCCATGAATTGTTTTCATCCGAATCGTTTGCGGCAGGGTAGCACAGCGAACCGGAAAGCGGGCGAGCGCGTGGCGGCGGCTACGCCGCCAGGGTTCGCCGGCGTCGCGAGCCGTCCGACCCAGACTTTGACGCCGCGGCGCGCTTGCGCCATCCTGCGTTTCCCCAATCGACCGGGGCGGAGGGCCGCTATGAACATGCGTATGATTGGCGAGGTCGACGGCGTCCCGGTCGTCGAAATTACGATCGCCTCCAAGGCGGGCGCCGTCGCTAAGATCATGAGCTGGGGCGCCGTCTTGCGCGATCTCGTCGTCCCAACGCCGGCGGGGCCGCAACGCGTGACGCTCGGCCTCAATACATTGGCCGATTATCAGGCCCATTCGCCCAGTTTCGGCGCCGTGCCCGGACGTTTCGCCAATCGCATCGCCAACGGGCGCTTCATGCTGGATGGGGTCGAACACGTTCTCGATACGAAACCCGGCGAAAAGCACACGCTGCATGGCGGCCCGCGCGGCTACGGCAGGCGCGTGTGGCAACTGGGCGGTCACGACACCTCGTCGATGACGTTGACGCTCCATTCGTCGGACGGCGACAGCGGCTTTCCCGGCAATCTCACCGCGACCTGCGTCTATCGGATGGTTGAGCCGGCGACTTTGCGCGTCGAGTTGTCGGCCGTGTGCGACCGGACGACGGTCGTCAATCTGACCCAGCACGCCTATTTCAATCTCGACGGCTCGCCCGACATTCTCGATCACGAGCTGATGCTGAATTGCGATTTCTTCACGCCGACCGACGCCGAATTGATCCCGACGGGAGAGATTCGCGCCGTTGCGGATACACCGTACGATTTCCGCAAACCGCGCCCCGTGCGCCACGACTCGGGCGCGACTTACGACACCAATTTCGTGGTTGTCGACCAACCGGGCGAGAACGGGCTGGCGCATGTGGCGACGCTGCGCTCGCTCAGGAACGGCATGAAAATGGAATTACATTCGAGCGAACCGGGCGTGCAGTTCTATGACGCGGCCAAGCTGAATTGTCCCGCGCCGGGCCTCGACGGCGCTCATTACGGCGCCCATGCGGGACTCTGTCTGGAGCCGCAGGCGTTCCCCGACTCCCCTAATCGCCGGCATTTCTCCGACTGCGTCCTAAAACCCGACGAGGAATACCGGCACATCAGCGAGTTCCGCTTCGCCTGAATGGGCCGACGGGCGAAATCATCGCTCGTTCCGCCAATCCAGCCGGAATGAGCGGCGATGCGCGCCGCCTTGCGGCGGCGAGAGCCGATTGACTCTTCGCCAGATGCGGCGTTTTCAAGCGAAGCGCCGCCGATCGGTGTGCGGAAAACGCGACCAATCGCCGCCCTTAGCGATTTCCCGATTCAATGAAGCCGGAAAGCGCTCGGGCGATCGTCACTCCCTGCCCAGGCTCTCTCCCGGACCCGCCTCAGCCAACGCCTGGCCGACTTCGAGGCCCAGATCGTCCATCGACGTTTCTTCGCGCACCGAAAGATCCTCGCCCTTCGACTGGCGCTGGGCCTGTTCCTGCGAACGCGCGACGTTGATCGTCACGTTGGCCGCGACTTCGGGATGCAACTGCACCGGGGTCTTGTGAAGCCCCAGCGTCTTGATCGGCTGGAGCAGGGTGACCTGGTTGCGATGGATCGAGAAGCCGGCGGCGGTGATCGTCTCGCTGATGTCGCGGGCGGAGACCGAACCGTAAAGCTGGCCGGTTTCGCCGGCCTGGCGGATGATGATGAAGCTCAAACCGTCCAGCTTCTCGGCGACGGCGGCCGCTTCGGTCTTGAGTTCGAGATTGCGCGCTTCGAGCTGGCGGCGCTGGCCCTCGAATTTCTTCTTGTTGGCCTCCGTGGCGCGCAGGGCTTTGCCATGCGGCAGCAGGAAATTGCGGGCGAACCCGTCCTTGACACGCACCGTCTCGCCCATTTGGCCGAGCCTGGCGACGCGTTCGAGCAGAATGACTTCCATTTTTCTCTCCTTTTGACTTTTAACTCGATGTTCAGGATTTGACATTGGCGGCCGCGGCGCGCCGGGCGCGCAGCGACAGCAGGCTTTCGACAAGGCCGACCAGCGCCAGCACGGGCAGGGACCATCGCGCCGTGACGACGCAGACCAGATAGATCGCGACCAGCATCGGGACTCGCGCCGGCAGGCTGCGCGACAGCGAATGAATCACCGCGAGGCCCTGCATGACATAGGCGCATCCCAGAGCGCCGACGCCGATCCACGCGACATGGCTGGCGGAGCCGGGCAGCGCGAGAGCGAGCCCGACGCAGGCGATCAGGCCGATCCCCAGAAATTGCGGCAGAACCAGCGCCTCGGGCAAATTCGACCAGGGGCGGCTCAGCCGCTGCGACAGCTGGACGGCGCGCGCGCCCGCATAGAGGTTGGCGCAAAGCATGAGGCAGGTCGTCGCGGCGAGCACAGCGGGCGACAGGCGCACGATCAGCGCGGCGAACTGCTCGACGGTGACGCCGCCGGGCAGCGTCATCACGCCGTCGAGCGCATCCTTGAGGTCGGGGACCAGTTCGGCGGCGAGTGCTTCGACGCCTTTGCGGTAGCCGCCGTAGACAAGCACGAGTGAGGCCAGCGCGCCGGCGCCGATAACGCCGCCGATCAACGCCGCGACGGCGACGATTCCGCCAACCGGAAACCACGACTTGCCGCCCTTGGCGCCGGCGATGGGAAAGAGGCGCTCGCGCGGCAGCGCGCAGATGAAGCTGAGCAGCCACGCGGGCAGGGCGATCGATGCGGCGAACAAGCCGCCCGACAGAGGATCGACCAGGATCGCGGCGGCGATGCTGGCGATCGTCGCGGCCAGCGCGCCCATGTCCAGCCCCCAGCCGAGCGTCGCGATCATGATCGGCAGCGGCGCCAGATAGGCGAGCGACATGGCCAGCAACGTGCCTTTGGCCATGACGGCGAAAAGCAGGGCGGCGGCCAAACCCGCGCCAATGGCCATGCCAAAGCGTTGCATCATCGTCGAGCTGTCCCGCGTCCTATAGCGGTTAGGGAAGGGTCGGCCTCGCGCCCCCCGTCCCAACCAAACCGCGCCGGCTCATCCGGCGCGATCGACTTAGCCGTTGATAGGGCCGGGGCGCCTGGCAAGCCTTGCAAGCTCGATCGGCGCCGCGGACCAAACTCAGCGGATCACATAGGGAAGCAGACCCAGGAAGCGCGCGCGCTTGATCGCCTGGGCGAGTTCGCGTTGCTTCTTGGCGGAGACCGCGGTGATGCGCGAGGGCACGATCTTGCCGCGCTCGGAAATGTAGCGCGACAGCAGACGCGTGTCCTTGTAGTCGATCTTGGGCGCGTTGGGGCCGGAGAACGGGCACGTCTTGCGGCGGCGAAAGAACGGGCGGCGCGGGGCGGTCGACATCAGAAGGCTCCTGCGGGGGCTGAATCGTCACGGGGGCGGCGAGGGCGATCCGGACGGTCGCCGCGGTCGGGTCGATCGCCTCGGTCGCCGCGATCAAAGCGGCCGCCCCGGCGTTCGCCGCGGTCGTCGCGGTCGGCGTCGTCGCGCTTGCGCAACATCGCCGACTGACCTGCCTCGTGTTCGTCGACGCGCAGCGTGAGATAGCGGATCACATCTTCGTTGAGGCCGAGCTGGCGCTCCATTTCGACGACCGCCGCCGAAGGCGCGTCAATGTTGAGCAGCGAAAAATGCGCCTTGCGATTCTTCTTGACGCGGAAGGCGAGCGACTTCACGCCCCAATACTCGACCTTGGTCACGGAACCGCCGTGGGCGGCCAGAACGCCCTTGAGCTGTTCGGTTAAAGCTTCGACCTGCTGGGCGGTCACGTCCTGACGCGCCATATACACGTGCTCGTAAAGAGCCATGATGAGCCTTTCTTTCCTGTTGCGATGCGGCCCACGCCGAGCCCTTCGAGCCCGGGAAAGGCTCGACCGGATCTGATCGAAGGCGGGAACACGGGAAGCCGGGCGCTCAGCCCTGCGCGCCGCGGCGAAGCTTCGCCCAGGCACGCCTTCCGTTCAGCCCCCAGCGGGACGCTTCGGATGCGCGGCTTATAGTCGAGCGCGCGGCCGGCGCAAGCAAAATCGACGCGCGAGCGATCCGGACGCGCTATTCGGGTCCCTGGAACGACAACACTTCGTCTTGGAAAAAATCGTACAGCTTGCCGGTTTCCCGCCACTCCGGCGAACATAGCGCGACAATTTTCGGAGCCAGTTCCTCCGGCGTGCGCAGGCTCAGCGGATCTTCGCCCGGCATCGCCGCGGCGCGCATGCGGGTGCGCAGCGGGCCCGGATTGACCAGCATGACGCGGATCTCCGATGTATTGACGGTTTCCGCCGCATAGGTGCGGGCGAGCGCGTCGAGCGCGGCTTTCGAAACCGCATAGGGGCCCCAATAGGCGCGCAATTGGGCGCGATGCGCCGCGGCGGAGGAAATGAACGCGACGCGGCCGGCCTTAGAGGCGCGCAGCAAGGGATCGAGCGCCCGAATGAGCCGCCAGTTCGCGGTCACGTTGACCGCCAGCACGTCGTCCCATGCCTTGGGATCGACATGGTGAAGCGGCGACAACGGACCGAGCAGGCCGGCGTTGCCGACGAGCGCGTCAAGCCGGCCCCAGCGTTTGAAAATCGCCTCGCCAAGCCGGTCGATCGCCGCATGATCGCGCAAGTCGCAGGGAACAAGGGTCGCGGGGTTGACCACGGCGGGGCGCAGGGCGCGAATTTCGTCGTCGAGCTCCTCCAGGGCGCCCTGCGTGCGGGCCAAGGCGATGACATGCGCGCCGGCGCCGGCAAGGGCCAGGGCGACCGCGCGCCCGATGCCGCGCGAAGCGCCGGTGACCAGGGCGATCCGACTTTCATCATTCATGGTTTACCTGACCATCCATTTTTCCGCGGCCAACCAAGGCTGAATCGCTCCGCCGCGCGGCGTCATCGCGATGACGCAACCTTGCCCTTATAGAAATTTTCGCCGCAAGCCTATCGAGCCGGTTTCAATTCCGGCGCGTTATGCACTAAGGTGCTGCGCAACCATCACCTTCTGACGCCTGATGCGGAGGCCAAAGAAGGCGTTGCGTGGCGACAGCGCTGGGCTAGGCTTGTCGGGCTGAAAAGCAATTTTGGGGATTAGCATGTCCGAGCAGAAGATTGGCCGCCAATCCGGGCGCACCATAACGCGTGCAGATTTGTCGGAAGCGGTTTATCAGCGCGTGGGGCTTTCGCGCACCGAGTCTTCCGATCTGGTGCAAAATGTCCTCGACGAAATCTGCGATGCGGCGGCGCGCGGCGAAACGGTGAAATTGTCTTCCTTCGGTTCGTTCGTCGTGCGCTCGAAGGGCCAACGCATCGGCCGCAATCCCAAGACCGGCGTCGAAGTGCCGATACTGCCGAGGCGCGTCATGGTGTTCAAGCCCTCGAACGTCCTGAAGTCGCGGATCAACGGCGGCGCTAGCGGCTCGCATAAGGAATGACCGGGGTTCCGGTCGTGACATGGGCGTCGATGTGAGGCGCGATGGACAAGAGTCCCGACGCATTCCGCACCATCAGCGAAGCGGCCGAAGACCTGGACCTGCCGCAACACGTGTTGCGCTTCTGGGAGACGCGATTCCCGCAAATCAAGCCGCTCAAACGCGGAGGCGGGCGGCGCTATTACCGCCCCGACGACGTCGAGCTCTTGCGCGTGATCAAGCAGCTTCTCTACGGCGAAGGCTATACGATCAAGGGCGTTCAGAAGCTTTTCAAGGAGCAGGGCGCGCGCGCCGTCGCCTCCTCGAAGCAGGCCGACGCGGCGGAGCGCACCGGCGACGCCGAAGGCGAGCCGCCGCTTCTCGCCGGGTCGCAGGACGACGGGGTTGCGGCGACGGCGCGCGCCGATGCTGCGCGGCCGGCGAGCCTTCACGCGGTTTCGCCCGCCGATGTGCAGGCGCTCAAGGCCGCGCTTGCCGACATCATCGAGGGCGAGCGCATTCTCTCGCTGGCGCGGACCAGTTAGGGGCCGTGCCGCGGATTGCATGTGCGCAACGGCTCCCCTATAAGGGCGACCGTCGGAGTGTAGCGCAGCCCGGTTAGCGCACTAGTCTGGGGGACTAGGGGTCGTGGGTTCGAATCCCGCCACTCCGACCATTCTCCTTGTTAAATCAGATCGTCGCAAGGCGCGGCGGGTCGGTCGGCTGGGGTCGTTTGCGCGGCCCGACGAAAGTTGACGGCGCGCGCTCAAATCCGCAGTCTGTCCAGGTCAATGACGGACGCAACGCCACCGGGGGGCGCGAGGCTATGAGGGTCGCAGCGGCAATCGCGGCATTGGCGGCGTTCGTGGGCGCGTCACAAGCCGACGGACTGCACGATCGATTGGCTTCCCTGGTCGCGCGCGGCGAGAATATATACGCCGAGGCCGAGAAAGTCGTCATCGCCCATCCGACCACGACAAGCGGCGTGGATGACATCGCGGCGACGGTGGGAAAGACATTCAACCAGGACGAAAGCGCCTACCAGATTTCGTTCCTTCCGGTAATCAATGGGCACGCGGGCAGGTTGCCCGCTGACCTCGATGAGGGATTCGTTCGCGTCTGGACATTTGACATTTTCGTCGTCCAGGCAGTCGCCGAGACTTACGCTTGTCACGACGCCCTTGCGCGCTATGACCTCATGATGGCCCGGCAAATGCTGGACCACGCCCGCCAGGCGTCAGAGGGACACCCCAATCGCGAATGGATTCCCGGTTCGGATGTTCCCGACGACAAAGCAAACTGCAAGTGACGGTCAATGCGACCTGGGCGCCGAACAAGGCAATGATTCGCATAATGTATATTATGGAACCAGCGCATTGCTATGCGGCCGGCGCCGTGCGCCGTCTGGCAAGTACATTTTATCGAGCTACGCCGGACGTTTGCCGGCTTATGCTAATGCACGCACTTAATCGCGTGCGCCTGCGGAGAGCCGCCCCGGACCTTCAAAAATTCTCGATGCGCAAACCGTCATAGGCGGGCGTGACGTTGGCGGGCAGGCGCGCCTTCAGCGCCTCGTAATCGAGGTCGGTGTGCAGATTGGTGATGACCGCGCGGCGCGGGCGCATTCTGGCGACCCAGGCGAGCGCTTCGCCGACCGAGAAATGGGTCGGATGCGGCTTGTAGCGCAGGCCGCCGATGATCCACGTGTCGAGACTTTCAAGGAATTGCTCGCTCTCGGGCGGAATGGCTTTGAGGTCCGGCGTATAGGCGAG
>JBEKSH010000114.1:0-7204 GCA_049517235.1 Roseiarcus sp.
CGCTGCGCGGCCTGTTCGCGTCTTACGTCGAGGCCAAGCAGCGCCAGAACGTGCTCGATTACGACGATCTGCTGCTCTATTTCGCGCAGATGATGCAGGAGAGGGACCTCGCCGCCGAGGTCGCCGGCCGCTTCGATCATCTGCTAGTCGACGAATACCAGGACACCAATCGCCTGCAAGGCGAGATTGTGCTCGCGCTGCGGCCGCGGGGGCGAGGGCTGACGGTGGTGGGCGACGACGCGCAGTCGATCTATTCGTTCCGCGCCGCCACGGTGCGCAACATCCTCGATTTTCCGAACGCTTTCGACCCGCCTGCGAGGCTTGTCACGCTCGATCGCAACTATCGCTCGACCCAGCCCATCCTTGCGGCGTCCAACGCGGTGATCGGCCTTAGCGCGCAGCGTTTCGCCAAGGACCTGTGGACCGATCGCGCCTCGGGCGTTCTGCCTGTCCTGGCGACCGTCGGCGAGGAGACCGATCAGGCGCGCTATGTCGCGACGCGCGTTTTGGAGAACCGCGAAGCGGGGGCCAGCCTGAAATCGCAGGCGGTGCTGTTTCGCGCGTCGCATCACAGCGCGGCGCTGGAATTGGAGCTGACGCGGCGAAACATTCCGTTCGTCAAATTCGGCGGCTTGAAATTCCTCGACGCCGCGCATGTGAAGGACACGCTGGCGGTCCTGCGCTTTGCGCAGAACCCGCGCGACCGCATCGCCGGCTTTCGCGTCGCGCAATTGCTGCCGGGCGTCGGCCCGGCGACCGCCGGCAGGATTGTCGAAGCCGCCGGCGCCGACGACGGCTTTGCGGCGCTCGGCGCCTTTGCCGCTCCGGCCAAGACGCGCGAGGATTTTGCGCCCTTCGCGGCGCTGATGCGCAGCCTGGCGGCGCGCTACGCGCCCTGGCCGGCCGATCTGGCGCAAGCCGTCGCATGGCTGCGCCCGCATCTCGAGCGGCGCCATGAGGACGCTTCGACGCGGCTCGCCGACCTGGAGGCGCTGGAGCGCATCGGCGCGACCTATCCGTCGCGCGAGCGGTTCCTCGCCGAATTGACGCTCGACCCGCCGGAAGCGGCGAGCGATGAATCGGGGGCGCCGCATCGCGACGAGGATTATCTGATCCTGTCGACCATTCATTCGGCCAAGGGACAGGAATGGCGCTCGGTGTTCGTGCTCAATGTCGTCGACGGCTGCATTCCTTCGGATCTTGCGACCGGATCGAGCGATGAAATCGAGGAGGAGCGCCGCCTGCTCTATGTCGCCATGACCCGCGCGCGCGATGAACTTGCACTAATCGTTCCGCAACGGTTCTTCGTGCATGGCCAGCCGCGCGGCGGCGACCGGCACGTGCTGGCGAGCCGCTCCCGCTTCATCCCCGCCGAACTGCTGCCGCTGTTCGAGCGGATCGCCTGGCCGGCGGCGCAGGCGGAGGAGAGCCGGGTCGCCAACGGCCCGCGCGTCGATCTGGCGGCGCGCATGCGCGCGATGTGGCGCTGAGCGGGGCTTTGCGGTCCCGCTAACGATTCCCCCTCAACTCGCTTGCCGCGGCCCCCTCGCGCTCGTTAAGAGAGCCAGGACGGCGTTTCGCCTTTTTCGCCGCGCACCGGACGAAGCATCCCATGCAGGATCGACGGGAACTTGAACGGGCCAGAATCGACGGGCGCGCGGCGTTCGCGGGCGCGGCCTATCTGATCGGCGTCGGCCTGTTCTTCCTGTTGGACCGGGTCGGCGCCCCGGACGGGCTGGTGCGCGCGTTGGGGCCGCTTTTCGCGTTGGCCGGCCTTGCGCTGCTCGGCCTGTTGACCCGCTCGACGCGCGTGCCGGCGTTTTTCGCCGCCGATCGCGCCATTCCCGCCCCCTATGCCGGATTGGCCTTTGCGGCGATCGCGGCGGGCCTCGTTCTGTGTCTCGGCCCGCCAGGCGATTCGCCGCTGCCTTTGGCCGGCGTCGCGCTCGGCCTGCTGGTCGGCGCGCTGGCGGTCGCTCCGTTGCTGCGGGCGAGCGGCGCGAGCGCCGCCAGCGATCTCATGGCGACGCGCTTTGCGAGCCGCCCGCTGAGACTGGTTCTCGCCGCGCTGCTGTTCGTCATCGGCGCGCTTGTCGCGACGGCGGGATTTGAAGCGGCAGCGAACGCGCTGATCGGACTGTTCGCGCTGTCGCGCGGCGCCGCGGCGACGATCGTCGCCGCCGTTGTCGCGTTGATGATCGTGCCGGGCGGCCTTGCCGGGCTGATCTGGGGCGCGGCGGCGAGCGCCGGCATCGTGCTGATCATTGTGTACTTGCCGATCGTCGGGCGATTGTTCGCGAGCGATGCGGCGATCTGGCCGCCGCTGCGCGAGGCCGGCTTGTGGAGCGACACGCTGGCGCGCTCGTGGAACGCGGGCGCCGGCGATTTCGAGGCGGACCTGCTTGTCGTCGTCGCGAGCGCGCTGGCGATCGCCGCGCTGCCCCTTTTCGCGGCGCCTGCCGCCGCCAGTCCGGGGGAACGGCAGGCCTTTCGGGCGGGCGGCTTCGGGCTGATCTTCGCCGCGCTGATCGGCCTGGCCGCTTTCATCGACCCCATTGTTTGGCCCACGCCGTCGGCCCCGATGACGAGCGGGCTGAAGTCCAGCGCGATCCTGCTCGCCGCTCTGGCGCTCGCCGCCGCCGGCGCGCTTTCGGCGTCGCGCGCCTGGGGGCTGACCAATGCGGGCGGCTTTGATCGGCAACATCCGCCGCTGGCGAGCCAGAGGCTCGCGCGCTCGCGCGCCTTGGCGCTCGTCGTCATCGCGCTTTGCGCGGGCCTGGCCGGTCGGCTGGTCTTCGAACCGAAATTCGCCATCGTCGCGGCGGCGACGGCGGCGCTCGGCCTGATTGCGCCGGTGCTGGCGCTCGCCCTGTTCTCGCGCGCGACCTCGGCGCACGCCATCGCCAGCCTGTCGGCCAGCCTGGCGACCGCCCTCGTTCTGGGCGCATTGGAGGGCCGCGTCCCCGACGCGGGAAGGCTGCTGATCGGCGCGCTGAGCGCCGCGGCGGCGGGATTCGCCGCGGGCTGGTCGATCGCCATTTTCTCGCGCGAGGGGCGCAAACGAACCGCGCCGCTCGGCGACCTGTTCATCGATGCGCCGCTGGACCCTCGAGCGTAGCGCGTTGAGAAAATGCAAAAGGACAGCGCTGTCGGCGGAGCGTCGGCTTCGGGTGGGAAGGGGTCATCGACGCGCATCGCGCGATGCTCAAGGCAAGCTCGCGCTCGAGGGAGTTTTAGCGGGAGCGGAGCAAACAGAATTCGCATCCAACAGTCGTAGACCGTGACGTGGAACAACGAAGCTCGCGCGCAGCAGGCTATGTTCTCCCGAGAAAAAGAAGAAGGCCGCGGGGCGGAACGTCGGCTTGGTGTCGACGATGTAGCCGCGCCTCAGTTGGAGGAGGCGTCGATGTTGCGCAAGTCGTTGAAAGCTCTCGCGTTGATCGCGATTTCAAGCTGCGGTATGGGCGCGTACGCGTCTCTTGGCGCCGCGCAGGCGGCCGACCAAGCCCCGCCGATCGGCGGCGGATACTTTGGAAGCCCGAACGTTATCGCCATTCCGGTGAACGATCCGGCTGTCAAGTCAATCGCCGGCGCGCTGTACAAGCCGGCTGGCGCCGGTCCGTTCCCCGCCGTCATTTACATGAGCGGATGCGCTGGGCTTAGCGTCTCTCCGGATATGGCCTTACAAAAGAAAGTGATCGATCATCTCACCACCAAAGGCGTCGCGACGCTGGTCGTTGATCCGTTTACACCGCGTCAGGAGATGCAGGGTGTATGCGCCAAGATCGATGAGAAAACATTTGTTCAATTAGGGTCTCGCGGCGGCGATGACGCCTGGGCGGCGGTGGACGTCCTCAAGGCGATGCCCGACATCGACCCGAATAGGGTCTTCCTGCAAGGCTATTCCTGGGGAGCGATATCGTCGCTCTTCGCCGTCGACACGAAGAACCCGGTGAAGCACGACATAAAAATCGCCGGTGTCATCGCGTACTATCCCTTCTGCTATGACGGCGTCGATCCCTCGGTTGCAACGCTCGTCTTGATCGGCGACAAAGACGACTGGACGCCCGCAGCGGCTTGCCAGGCAGTCAAAGGCAAGCCCAATGTCGAGGTCGTTGTCTATCCAGGCGATACTCATGCGTTCGTGATGCCGGGAGTGGACGGCGAATTCATGGGTCACCACTTCGCCTACGACGAAAAGGCGGCGCAGGACGCGCAACAGCGCGCCGACGCTTTCATGGCCGCGCACATGAAGTGAGGCCAGGACGTTCCGCGTTCTCGATGCACATCGATCTAGTCGCGCCCCGGCCGCCGGGGCGCGGCAGTCGCCTGCGCCTCCGGGGCCGGGATGGACGGCCATGAAACTGCGGAGCCTGCTGTCACAGGAGCCCCCTGCGCCGAAGGTCCGCGACGGGTCGGACCCGGACGCTCTTTGCTCCTACCCCGCCAGCAGCTTCATCGCCTCTTCATGCACGCGCGGGTCGCCGGCCGCGACGATGCGCCCGCCCGCCGCCGCCGGACCGCCCTCCCAGTCGGTGACGACGCCCCCCGCGCCTTCGATGATCGGCACCAGCGCGACAATGTCGTGCGGCTTGAGATTGGTTTCGATGACGATATCGACGAAACCCGACGCGAGCATGCAATAAGCGTAGCAGTCGCCGCCATAGCGCGTCAGGCGCGTCGGCTTCTCGGCGCGATAATAGGCCGCGCGGTCGTCGTCGTTGAACAGCAGCGGGCTGGTGGTCATCAGCGTCGCTTCGGCGAGGGACGGACAAGCCCGCGCGCGCAGCGTGCGGTTGGTCCATTCGCCATTGGCGCTGTCGCCGCGCGGCAGCGCGAGGCCTCGCCAGCGCGCGCGCTTGCCGTCGCCGAAATAGCGCTCGCGGGTGAAGGGCTGCGACATCATGCCGTAGACCGGCCGGCCGCGGTGCATCAGGCCGATCAGCGTGCCCCACATCGGCAGGCCCGAGATGAAACTCTTGGTGCCGTCGATCGGATCGAGCACCCACACGTATTCGGCCTCCGGCCGGTCCCGCCCATATTCCTCGCCGATCACCCCATGCGCCGGAAAAGTCTGGCCGATCAGCCGCCGCATCGCGACCTCGGCGGCTCGGTCGGCCTCGGTGACCGGGTCGAAAACCCCGCCCTTCGACTTGTCTTCGGCGCGGATCGCGCTGCGAAAAAACGGCATGATCACTTCACTGGAGACTTGCGCGAGGCGCTCGACGAAGGCGGCGAAGTCAACGGCGGTCATGCGGGGCGCCCCGGAACGACCCCGATCCTCTGCAAAAAATGCATATGTGCCATACCTATTATGTCGACTTGGCCGGGACAGCCGCCGCCGGTCGTTGTCATAAGCCCTTGTTTCGTATGATTATACCGAACCGTCGCCGCCCTGTTTCACGTGTTCGGCGCATCCCAAATTGGCGAATTGCGCGTCATCCTAACCCGCCGCGCCCTGGCGCAGCAAAAAATATCTTGCAATTGGTGCGGCGCACGTCGATATTGTTGCGGTGCGGCATGACCTGCCGCATATGCCCTCCTTGGGCGTTTCCTCCCTAGACTTGGGCCGCTTGTGGCCACACAGGCGGCCTCCTTTTTTCGCCGGGAGGCAAATCGGGCGCGGCCCGCTCATTCCGCCGCGATTTGCGACCGCCCGATCTCGTGCGCGACGCGGCTCGCCAGCAGCGAGGCCATCGCGAACAGGTCGGCGCTCAATTGCGGCCAGCGCGGCGATTTCACCATCGCGCGCTCATCCATATAGAGCGCGCGGTTGACCTCGATCTGCACCACATGTCGCGAAGCCGTCGGGGCGCCATAGTGCTCGGTGATGAAGCCGCCCGCATAGGGCTTGTTGCGCCGCACCGAATAGCCGGCGCGCCGAAGCCCGCTTTCCACCGTTTCGACAATCCACGGCGCCGCGCTCGCGCCGTAGCGATCGCCGACCACAAAATCGGTCGCGCCTCCCTCGGCCATGCTCGAAGGCATGGAATGACAATCGAGCAGCGCCGCCATGCCGAAGGCGCCCGCGGCGCGCTCGATAAGGTTTCGCAAGGCCTGATGGTAAGGCTTGTAGAGCGTGGCGATCCGGGCCAAAGCCTCGCCGACGGCGATCGGCTCCTTGTAGATTTCCTGCGCTTCCCCCACCACCCTCGGGATTGTGCCGAGCCCGCCGGCGACCCGCAGCGAACGCGTGTTGGCGAAGGCGGGCAGCCGGCCCTCGAACATCAGCGGATCGAGTTCGAAGGGCTCGCGGTTGAGGTCAAGATAGGCGCGCGGAAAATTCGCGCGCATCAGCGGGGCGCCAATGTCGACGCAGCGCGCGAACAATTCATCGACAAAGGCGTCCTCCGAACGGCGCAGCGTCAGGGCGTCGAGACGGGAAGAAGCGAGAAATCTCTTCGGATAAACCCGGCCCGAGTGCGGCGAATTGAAAACAAGCGGCGTTGCGAGAATGTCCGGCTCGAATATCTCAAAAGGCGCCGCGAGATCAGGGGCCGGGAAATCGAGGCCTTGGAAGTCCGAGACTCCGGCGCATTCGTCCCCCTTCGTTTGGCCACGCATTTCGTCTGTCTCGTTTTCGAACGCAATCCCGGCGCCCGCTTTGCATCGGGAATGCGTTAAATTGGAAATCGCTCCAACTATGCTTCAATATGCGGTGCGGCGCGAGCGATATCGATCGCGAGGCGCCGCAAAAAGAAACGAGAATCGGCCGCCGAACGCGCAGGGCGGCCGCGGGTTTCGCGCCAATGCAACGCTCTCGTCGGTCGAGTGCGGGAATTTCGTCCGTTCTTCATCGCCTTCACTCGATTTTTACTGATGCGGGCGGATGCTGGATCGGCTATCGAGGGGAAATAATGAACGCGCCGGTCGAAATCACAACCAAGATTCTTCTCGCCGAAGACGACAACGACATGCGCCGCTTCCTGGTGAAGGCGCTGCAGACGGCCGGCTATAACGTCGCTTCCTTCGACAACGGCTTGTCCGCGTACAATCGCTTGCGCGAAGAGCCGTTCGAACTGCTGTTGACCGATATCGTCATGCCGGAAATGGACGGCATTGAGTTGGCGCGCCGCGCGACCGAACTCGATCCCGAAATCAAAGTGATGTTCATCACCGGTTTTGCCGCGGTGGCCCTCAACCCGGACAATAATGCGCCCAAGGACGCGCGCATCCTGTCCAAGCCCTTCCACCTCAAGGATCT
>JBEKSH010000115.1:0-7192 GCA_049517235.1 Roseiarcus sp.
CTGCTGTTCCTCGGGCCGGCCGTCGCGGTCTACTCGCTGTTCTCGATCTATCCGCTGATCGCCACCATGGCGCTCTCGACTTACACGACCAACGAGGCGGGCGCTTACGCATTCGCCGGCGTCTCGAATTTTTCGACACTGTTGACGGACGCGGTCTGGTCGAAGCCGTTCTGGAACGCCCTGTTCAACAATCTGATTTTCTTTTGCGTGCACATGCTCGTGCAGAACCCGATCGGAATCGTGCTCGCGGGCCTGCTCAGCCTGCCGAACCTGCGCCTGCGGGCGACCTATCGCACGCTGATCTTCCTGCCGACCATGCTGTCGGTGGTGATCGTCGGCTTCACCTGGAACCTGATTCTCTCGCCGCTATGGGGCGTCGCCGAAGGGCTGCTCAAGGCGGTCGGCCTCGGCGCATGGTTCGCGCCCTGGCTCGGCCTGCCCTCGACGGCGCTCGTCACGCTGTCGCTGATGTCGGTGTGGCAATTCGTCGGCATCCCGATGATGCTGATCTACGCCGCCCTGCTCAACATTCCCGATGAGCTGATCGACGCGGCGCGCGTCGACGGCCTCGGGCAGTTCCGCATCTTCACCCATATCAAATTGCCGCTGATCCTGCCGACCATCGGCATCGTGTCGATCCTGACCTTCGTCGCCAATTTCAACGCTTTCGATCTCATCTATTCCGTCAAGGGCGCGCTGGCCGGGCCGAATTTCGCGAGCGACATTCTCGGCACTTTCTTCTATCGCGCCTTCTTCGGCAACCAATTGCAGCTCGGCAATCCGACGATGGGCGCGACGGTGGCGACGGTGATGTTCTTCGTCATCCTCGCCGGCGTCTGCGTCTATCTGTTTCTTGTTCAGCGGCGCATGCAGCGCTACGCATTCTAGGCTTGGGGCTGACGCCGATGCGTTCACGGGTCTCGGTTCTCGGCGTCCATGCGGTGTTGCTCGCCTACACGCTGCTGGCGACGCTGCCGATCCTGCTCGTGGTGATGAACTCGTTCAAGAATCGCAACGCCATTTTCGGCTCGCCGCTTTCCCCGCCCAGCGCCCAGACCTTTTCGCTGATCGGCTACGTAAAGGTGCTCGGCAATGCCCATGTCTTCACCTATTTCGCCAATTCGATGATCGTCACTCTCGGCAGCATGTTTCTCATCCTGCTGTTCGGCGCGATGGCGGCCTGGGCGCTCACCGAATACAAGTTCCGCGGCTCGACGATTCTCGCGCTGTATATGGCGATCGGCATCATGGTGCCCATTCGCCTGGGCTCGGTCGCCATCCTCACCATGATGCGCCAGGCGGGCCTCAACGACACGCTGACGGCGCTCGTCCTCGTCTATGTCGCGCAGGGCCTGCCGATGTCGATCTTCATCCTGTCCGAATTCATCGAGCAGATTCCCAAAGACCTGCGCGACGCGGCGCGCTGCGACGGCGTGCCGGAGACCCGCATCTTTTTTGAAGTCATCGCGCCGCTGCTGCGCCCGGCGATCGCCACCGTCGCGGTGTTCACCATCGTGCCGATCTGGAACGATCTGTGGTTTCCGCTGATCCTCACCTCCAGCGAGAGCACGCATACGATCACGCTCGGCGTGCAGCAATTCCTCGGGCAATACATCACCGACTGGAACAGCGTGTTGTCGGCGCTGTCGATGGCGATACTTCCGGTCGTCGTCATCTACGTGATCTTCTCGCGACAATTGATCAGCGGCCTCACCGCTGGCGCGGTCAAGTAAACGGACCAAGGATTATGGCGACCTTGCGCATCGACAAACTCAACAAGTCCTATGGCGAGGCGGCCATCCTCAGGGATATCGACCTGGCGATCGCCGACGGCGAGTTCGTGGTGCTGGTCGGCCCGTCGGGCTGCGGCAAGTCGACGCTCCTGCGCCTGATCGCCGGGCTCGACGGCGTGACGTCGGGCGACATTTTCATCGGCGAGCGGCGGGTCAACGATCTCGAGCCGGCGCAGCGCAAGATCGCGATGGTGTTCCAGTCCTATGCGCTCTATCCGCATATGAACGTCAAAAAGAACATGACGTTCGGCCTGAAGTTCGCCGGGCTGGCGCAGCCGGAAATGGACCGCCGCGTCGCGGAGGCGGCGCGCATGCTGCAACTGGAGACGCTGCTCGAGCGGCGGCCGCGCGATCTGTCGGGCGGTCAGCGGCAGCGGGTGGCGATCGGCCGCGCCATCGTTCGCGAGCCCGACGTCTTCCTGTTCGACGAGCCGCTGTCCAATCTCGACGCGGCGCTGCGCGTCTCGACGCGCGTCGAGATCGCCAAGCTGCATCGCCTGCTTGGCGCGACCATCGTCTACGTCACCCATGACCAGATCGAGGCGATGACGCTCGCCGACCGCATTGTCGTGATGCATCAGGGCCGCATCGCCCAAACGGGCAAGCCGCTCGAACTCTATTACAACCCGGCGAATCTGTTCGTCGCCGGTTTTATCGGTTCGCCGGCGATGAATTTCTTCGACGCCAGGGTCGACGGCAAGGGCGCGGCGACCGTCGCCCTGTCAGGCCCCGCCCTGGCACCGTTCAATCTGGCGGCGTCGAAATTCGCGGCGCCGGTCGGCGCGGCGGTGAAGATCGGCGTGCGGCCCGAGCATCTCAGCGCCGAGGCACCGACCGGCTTCAAGATCGCCGGCGCAGTCGAATTGGTCGAACGCCTCGGCGAAACTTCCTACGCGCATATGCGCGTCGGCCGCGACATCGCGCTCATCGCCGAAATTCGCGGCCGTGAGGCGCCGAAGGCCGGCGACAGAATCGTCTTGAGCGCGCAGGATCGCGATCTTCATCTGTTCGACGAGCGCGGGAACCGCATCGCTGTCGCGTGAGCGGCCACGAGCAATTGGGGGCGACTATGGGGCTCGACGCCGATGCGATCGTCATTGGCGCGGGGCTGGCGGGTCTCGCCGCCGCCTGTGAAATCGCCGACGCCGGCAAGCGCGTCATCGTCCTCGACCAGGAGCCCGAGCAGAGCCTCGGCGGCCAGGCCTTTTGGTCCTTTGGCGGATTGTTTCTGGTCGACAGCCCCGAGCAGCGCCGCCTGCGCATCAAGGACTCCTTCGACCTGGCGTGGCAGGACTGGTTGGGCTCGGCGGGCTTCGATCGAAATGAGGATCATTGGCCCCGCCGCTGGGCGGAAGCCTATGTCGCCTTCGCGGCGGGCGAGAAGCGATCGTGGCTGCGCGCGATGGGCCATCGGTTGTTTCCGATCGTCGGCTGGGCGGAGCGGGGCGACGGCGGCGCGCTGTCGCACGGCAATTCCGTGCCGAGGTTTCACATCATCTGGGGCACGGGTCCCGGCCTCATCGAACCGTTCGTCCGGCGCGCGCGGCAGGCCGAGCAGGCCGGGCGGCTGGCGTTCCGCTTTCGCCATCGCGTCGACGCGTTGAGCGTCACCCATGGCGCGGTCGATGGGGCGAGCGGCGCGGTTCTCGAGCCGAGCGAAATCGCGCGGGGCGAAAGCAGTTCCAGAAACGTGGTCGGAGAGTTTGAGCTGAAGGCCCAGGCGGTGATCGTCGCGTCGGGCGGCATCGGCGGCAATGCCGAACTGGTGCGCGCCAGCTGGCCCGCGCGGCTCGGCGCGCCGCCGCGGCGCATGGTCTGCGGCGTGCCCGCGCATGTCGACGGACGGATGATCGCGATCGCCCGGCGCGCCGGCGCCCGGCTGATCAACGGCGACCGCATGTGGCACTATGTCGAGGGCGTTCACAACTGGGCGCCGATCTGGCCGTCGCACGGCATTCGCATTCTGCCCGGCCCCTCGTCGCTGTGGTTCGACGCGAAGGGCCGGCGCCTGCCGCCGCCGCTGTTTCCCGGCTATGACACGCTCGGCACGCTCAGCCATCTGATGGGCACGGGCTACGACTATTCGTGGTTCGTCACCAACCAGACCATCGTGCGTAAGGAATTCTCGCTTTCCGGCTCAGAGCAGAATCCCGATCTGACCGGCAAGGATTGGCGCCTCGTCGCGCGCCGGGCGGTCGGCAGGAACGCGACGGCGCCCGTCGAAGCTTTCAAGAGCCACGGCGTCGATTTTCTCGTGAAGCAGAATCTTGCCGACCTTGTCGCCGCGATGAACGCGCTGGCGGGGGGCGAGCTCATCAAGCTCGACGCGCTTCGGCGCGCGATCGAGGCGCGCGATCGCCAAATCGCCAATCCGTTCACCAAGGACGCGCAGATCATGGGCATTCACAATGCGCGGCGGTATCTCGGCGACAAATTGATCCGCACCGCGCCACCCCACCGCATTCTCGATCCCACCCATGGCCCGTTGATCGCCGTGCGCCTCAACATCCTCACGCGCAAGACCCTCGGCGGCCTCGAGACCGATCTTGACGCGCGCGTGTTCGGCGAGGGCGGCCTCGTCATCCCCGGCCTCTATGCGGCGGGAGAGGCGGCGGGTTTCGGCGGCGGCGGCATGCACGGCTACCGCTCGCTGGAGGGCACGTTTCTGGGCGGCTGCCTGTTCTCCGGCCGGGCGGCGGGGCGCGCGGCGGCAAGCGCGATCGCCTAGGCGTGGGTCGGGGCCGGCTCGGTTGCGTAGCGGGACATGATCTTCAGAATGGCTGGTCCGTTCAACCCGACGCCGTCCTGAAGCTGCTTGAGGTCCTGAAAATATGGCACGTAGAGGTCAGGCGTGAAGATGACGAACATCACGGCCGTCTCGTCGAAAGGATTCGAGAACGTGTGGGGCACGTCACGCGGGACCGCGACGTAAGCGCCGGCCGGCGCGTCGAGCGTCTTCTCTCCGATCGAGAACCGCATCGTGCCCGACGTGACAAGGAAGCCTTCGTCGTGCTTGCGGTGGACGTGCTGAGGCGGGCCGGGCGAACGCGGCGCCACCGTTACGACGGCCGCGCCGGTGTGGTGGTCCGTACGCGAGCCATCTTCGACGATGCGCGTCGTGATCGGTCCGACCACGACAACGTCGCCTTCGCCGGGATTGACAATGTTCACCGTGGTGATGAGCGACTCCATCGGAGTTTCCTTTACAAGAGGGCATATGACGCATATCATTCATAAGTGTAGTCGTCAATTATAATAAGAGATATATGTCATAATGGAACAGCAGCTTCACACGCCTGGCGCAAGCGGCGAGCGCTCCAATCAAAAGCTGCGGACCCGCCGCGCGCTCGTCGAGGCGGTTCGCGATCTCGTCCGGCAAGGCGAGCGCCCGACCGTGGCCAAGGCCGCTAAGCTTGCCCTCGTGTCGGACGCAACGGCTTATCGCTATTTCCCGGACCAGTCGGCGCTTCTGCGCGAGGCGCTTCTCGTGCCTTGGACCGGCGCGGACGAGGCGCTGGCCAAGCTGCCGGATGACGCCAGTCCTTCCGATCGCGTCGCGGCCGGCGCCGAAGCGCTGCTGCGCTTCGTCATCGCGAACGAAGCTGCGGTCCGATCGGTGATGGGCCTGTCTCTGTTGCGCTCCGTCGAAGGAGAGGCCGGCCGCGCCGAAGCGCGAGCGATGCGTCCCGGCCATCGGCTCGCGCTCATCGACGCGGCGCTGCGTCCGTTTCAGGCGGCGATCGACCCCGAGCGGCTTCGGCTAGTAAGGCTCAGCCTCGCCGCCGTCATCGGCGCGGAGACGCTTGTGGCGCTGAAGGACCATTGCGGCAGTAGCGACGAGGAAGTGATCGAGGTCGCCGTCTGGACGGCCCGCGCCGTCGTGGAGGCCGGCATCGCCCGAGCGCCGACCCGTCGTTCAGAGCGCCAGAGCCGCAAAACCCAGGGCGCGCCGGAATGAGTCCGCGCAGCGTCGACAAAGCTCATCAACCTGCCGAATATTCAAGGCGGAAGAGAATGGTCGGCCCGACCTGACGAGCGCAATCGCGATCAGCTCGCGCTTTTCGCCATTAGCGCGAGCAAGCCCTTGACCAGCGTCGCCGGCGTCGGCGGGCAACCCGGAATATGCAGGTCCACCGGAACGACCGCCGAAACGCCGCCGACGCAGGCGTAGCTGCCGGCGTAGAGGCCGCCGTCGAGGGCGCAGGCGCCGACGGCGACGACCCATTTGGGGGCCGGCATCGCGTCATAGGTGCGTTGCAACGCCTCCCGCATATTGCGCGTGACCGGACCGGTGACCAGCATGACGTCGGCGTGGCGCGGCGAAGCGACGAGCCGGAAGCCGAAACGCTCGATATCGTAAAACGCATTGCTGAGCGCATGGATCTCCAGTTCGCAGGCGTTGCACGAGCCGGCGTCGACCTGCCGGATCGCCAGGCTGCGCCCGAGCCTGGCGTTCGCCGCGCTCTTGAGCTCGGCGGCGAGCGCGACCAATTCGGGGTCGGCCAGGTCGGGCGCCGGTTCCGTCAGCGCCGGCCGCGCCAGGCTTTCGAACAGAATCTTGCGCATGGTCCAAACCTTAAAGGTCGTGCCCGGAATAGGAACAGTTGAAGGATTTGTTGCATAGCGGAAAATCGGCGACGATGTTGCCTTCGATCGCCGCTTCCAGCAAAGGCCACTGGAACCAGGAGGGGTCGCGCAGATGGCAGCGCGCCACGCCGCCGTCGGCGTCAAGGCGAACCCAGGCCAGAATATCGCCGCGAAAGCCCTCGACCAGGGCGAGACCCTCGCGCGGCTCGCCGGCATGGGCGACCGCGACCCTCACTTCGCCTAGAGGCAGGCCGTCCAGTATCTGTTCGATGAGCCCCAGGCTCTGCTCGACTTCGCGGATTCTTATCCACACGCGCGCGTTCACGTCGCCTTCGGTGAGCACCGGCGTCTCGAACCAGAGTTTGTCATACGGCGCATAGGGCAGATCGCGGCGCGTGTCGAAAGCCCGCCCCGAAGCGCGCCCGATAAACCCGCCGCAGCCGTACTGGCGCGCCAATTCGGCGCGAAGCACGCCAGTGCCGACGGTGCGGTCCTGCAGGGACGCGGTATTGTCGTAGAGTTCGATCAAAGCGGGAAAGGCTTCGCGGATAGTTGTCAGAAGCCCCCGGATGACCTGCCGGTCCGGCGCGGCCAGGTCGGCGCGCACGCCGCCCGGCCCGACGACATCCATCATCAGCCGGTGGCCGAAGCAGGCGTGCGCGGCGCGCAAGACGCGTTCGCGCAGCACGGCGGTATGGGCGTGCATCAGCGCGAACGCGGCGTCGTTGCATATCGCCCCGATATCGCCAAGGTGGTTGGCGATGCGCTCCAGTTCCGCCATCAGGGCGCGCAACCAAACGCCGCGCGCGGGA
>JBEKSH010000116.1:0-10847 GCA_049517235.1 Roseiarcus sp.
AACCTGATCAGCGGCTTCTATCCCCCGACGTCGGGCGCCATCCTGTTCGACGGCAAGGACATCACCGGCATGGCGCCCGAACAGCGCGTCAGTCACGGCATGGCGCGCACCTTCCAGATCACCGAAATCTTCCCGGAACTCACTATCGCGGAAAATCTGCGCATCGCGGTGGAGGTCGCGGCCGGCCTCAGGCTGAAGACCTGGATCAGCCGCGCGAAACGGCGCGAAGTCGACGCGCGGGTCGCCGAACTCATGGAGATGGGCAATCTGGCCGACAAGAAGGACAGGAAAGTCGGGGCGTTGACCCACGGCGATCAGCGCGCGACCGAAATCATGATGTCGCTCGCGCTGCGCCCGCGCCTTCTGATGCTGGATGAACCGACGGCGGGCATGGGCGACCAGGAAACCTATGACATCGCGCGCCTCATCCGCGCCCTGCACAGGCGCGAACATCTGACGATCATGCTGATCGAGCACGACATGCGCGTCGTGTTCAACCTCGCCGACCGCATCATGGTGCTCGGAGAGGGACAGGTTCTGGCGGAGGGGACGCCGGACGAAATTGCCACCAGCGAGGTGGTCCAGGCGGCGTATCTGGGCGAGGCGGCGGCATGAATGCGCTTCAGGCCGAGGGGCTTCACACCTTTTACGGCAAGAGCCACATCCTGCATGGGGTGACCATCGAGGTGCGCGAGGGCGAAATCGTCGCGCTGCTCGGCCGCAACGGCGCGGGCAAGACCACGACGCTGCGCAGCCTGATGGGGCTGACCCCGCCGCGTCGCGGCGAGGTCCGATTCTTCGGCGCCGACGCTGCCGGCCTTCCGCCTTACCGGATCGCCGCTATGGGGGTCGGCTATGTGCCCGAGGGGCGGCGCGTCTTCACCAATCTGACGGTGGAGGAAAACCTGATGGTGCCGGTCGAGAGGCCGGGACCGTGGACCATCCCGCGCGTCTACCAACTGTTTCCGCGCCTCGCGCAGCGCAAGGCGAGCAAAGGCAGCCAGCTCTCGGGCGGCGAACAGGAAATGCTGTCGATCTCGCGCGCCCTGCTTCTCAACCCGAAATTCCTGATGCTGGACGAGCCGTCGCAGGGCCTCGCCCCGCTCATCGTGGCGGAGGTGTTCAAGATCGTCGCGGCGGCCCGCGCCGAAGGCGTTTCCGTTCTGCTGGTGGAGCAGAACGTGCGCGCCGCCGTGGAAATCGCCGACCGCGCTTATGTGCTCGACGACGGCAAGGTGGTCTACGAGGGCGACGCCGGAGAGTTCGGCCGGGATGAGCAGCGCGTGCGCGAACTCGCCGGCGCCAGCGCCGAGAAATGGGATATGGTGGACTGACGCGCCTCGCTCACGCCGCGGCGGGAGCATCGCGCGAGCGCGCCTAAGACGGTTGGCTCTCGAGAAAGGCCTCGACGGCCGCCAGCGTGGGAGCGGACCCGGCGCCGCCAGGCCCCAAAGTCGCCAGCGCGCCGCAAGCGGCCGCGAATCGCACCGCCTTGGGCAATTCGTCGCCGCGCGCCAGCGCCACGGCGAGCGCGCCGTTGAAGCAATCCCCGGCTCCCACGCTGTTGACCGCTTCGACCGCGAAAGGCGGCACGAACCCTTGCGCGTTCTCGCCGCGAAAATACGCGCCATGGCTTCCCATCTTGATGATCGCCGCCGGCGCTCCAAGGGCGACCAAAAGGTCGGCCGCCGTGGCCGCGTCGGACGCGGTCTGCGGCCTGACGCCGACCAGCGCCTCGGTCTCCGTCTCATTGGGCGTCACGATGTCCGCAGCGCGAAGAGCCTCCGAGGACAATCCGCCGGAGGGCGCGGGAGCCGGATCGAGGATCACCCGCCCGCCGCCGGCCCTGGTCAAGGCGGCGGCGGCGAGGACCGGCGCCAGGGGAACTTCGAGCTGCAGCAGAAGAACGGGCGCCAGGCGCAACATCTCGGCCGAATGATCGACCGAGGCCTGGTCGACGGTCATGTTGGCGCCGCCGATGACGACGATGCAGTTCTCGCCGCGCGCGTCGACGCTGATCAGTGCGACGCCGGTGGATACGTTGTCGGCGAATATCAAGTGCTCTCGCCCGACCCCGAGCGCATCGAGCCGATCGCGGGCCAGCGCGCCGAACGTATCGTTTCCGGCGCGGCCGATCATCTGCGATTGGCCGCCCAACCGAGCCACCGCCACGGCCTGGTTGGCGCCCTTGCCGCCCAGCGCAATGGTGTAACGCTGCCCCGGCACCGTCTCGCCCGGTCTGGGCAGACGCTGGCAGAAGCCGGAAACGTCGACGTTGACGCTGCCAAATGTCGCTATGGCCCTTCGAGCCGCCGAGGTGGGCATGGATGCGTTCCCGTCGGGAGCGACGCGGTCTCCCTCGCCATCGCGTTCCGGGAGCGGCGGCGCCTCAATCTGAACCCGGCAGATTGAGCTGCGCCGCCCCCGCTGGATCGCGCCGATCCAGGCTGGCTACTGTTTGATCATCGTCAGCGGAACCGGCGTGCTGGCCGGAACCGTCTGGCCCTTGATCACCTTGTCGGCCGCTTCGACGCCGAGGCTGCCGATTAGCGCCGGCTGCTGGGCGACGGAGGCGAACATCGTCCCGCTCTTGATCGCCGCCACGCCGTCGTCGGTTCCATCAAAACCGACCACGACGATATTGCGTTTGGCCGCCTGTATGGCCTTGATCGCGCCCAAAGCCATTTCGTCGTTCGCGGCGAACACGGCGTCGATGCTCGGATGCGCCTGGAGGATATTCTCCATGACGGTCAGCCCCTGAGCGCGGTCGAAATTGGCCGTTTGACTGGCGACCACCTTGAGGCCGGGCGCGGCGGCCATCGCCTCAAGGAACCCTTTATTGCGATCGCGCGCCGCAGACGCGCCGGGTATGCCCTGAAGCTCGACGACATCACCTTTGCCGCCGAGTTTTTCGGCGATCAGGTCGCCGGCCATCTTGCCTCCCCCCACGTTGTCGGAGGCGATATGCGACGTCACCGCGACGCCATTGACAGCGCGATCGAGGCTGATGACCGGCACGTTCTTGGCGACCGCCGCGCGCGCCGACGCCTTGGCGGCGTCGGAGTCCGCCGGGTTGAGCAGCAGCGCCTTGATGTTCTGATTCAGCACGTCTTCGACATTGGCGAGTTCCTTGGCCGGGTTATCCTGGCTGTCGAGGACGATGAGATCGTAGCCCAGCTCCTTGGCCTTGGCCTTGGCGCCGTTCTCCAAGGTCACGAAGAATGGGTTGTTGAGCGTCGAGACGACCAGGGCGATCTTGTCCGCCGCCTGCGCCGCGCCTGCGGCCCCGGATAATAATCCGGCCGCGAGGAGCGCCGGGATCAGTTTGCGTAACATGTGCGTTTCCTTTCCTTAAAAATGTGACCATGTGGTCACCGGGTAGACTTGCCGCGCCGGTCGACCAGCACGGCAAGCAGGATGACGGCGCCCTTGGCGATCAACTGATAGTAGGAAGACACATCCATCAGATTGAGCGCGTTGTTCAGAACGCCGATGATCAGCGCGCCGACCAGCGTGCCGAAGATTGTTCCGATCCCGCCGGCCAGACTCGTGCCGCCGACCACGGCGGCGGCGATCGCATCGAGTTCGTATCCGAGTCCCGCCGTGGGCTGAGCGCTTTCGAGGCGGGCGGTGAGAATGATTCCGGCGAGCGCCGAAAGGACGCCCGAAATTGCGTACACCGCGATCTTCATCCCGGTCACGTTGACGCCCGAGAGCCAGGCCACCGTCTGATTGCCGCCGATAGCGTAGACATAGCGGCCGAACCGCGTCTGAGTCAGCGTCACCCAGCACGCCGCGAACACGATAGCCGCGGCGATGACCGGAACCGGCACTCCAAGCAAGTAGCCTTCCCCAAGCGCGTTGAACGCGATGGAAGAAGCGGCCCCGCTGGAGTCGATCGGCTTGCCGTTGGTGAAAACAAGAACGGCGCCGCGCAACACGGTCATGCTGACCAGGGTGGCGATGAACGGCTGCACGACGCCAAAGGTGATCGCCAGACCGGACAGCGCGCCGAGGGCGACGCCCACCAGCAGCACGAGCGGGATGGTGACGGCGAGACCATACCCGCCGGCTATCAGACTGGCCGCGACGGCGCCGCAGAAAGCGAGAACGGCGCCCACCGACAGATCGATTCCGGCGGTCAGGATCACGAAGGTCATGCCCATCGCCATGATGCCGTTGATCGAAGTTTGGCGAAGCACGTTGAGTAGGTTGCCGACCTCGAGGAAATTCGGACTGCCCAGCGCCACGGCCGCGACCAGAACGATCAACCCGATCAGCGATTTGTTGCGAGACAGCACACCCAGCAGCGAAGGCATCGCCAGTCTCTCCTAAGCCACCGCGCGCTTCATGATCGCCTCCTGGGTCGCTTCGTCGCGTCCGAACGCGCCGGTAAGGCGTCCGCGCGAGAGAACCAGGACGCGGTCGGCCACGCCGAGCAACTCGGGCATATCCGACGAGATGAGAAGAATGGTGAGTCCCTTGGCTTTAAGCTCGTTGATCAGGCTGTAAATCTCGCGCCGCACCCCGACATCCACCCCACGCGTTGGCTCGTCGAGAATCAGGATGCTCGGCTCGGTCATCAGGGCCTTGGCCAGCGAAACCTTCTGCTGGTTGCCTCCGCTCAAGGTGGCTATGGCGGCCTCGACGCCCGGCGTCCTGATCTCGAACGCCTTGACATATCCCGCGACCGCGTCTTCTTCGCGCCGGCGCGCGACAAACCCGAGCGCGTTGGCGAAGCGCCGCAACGCGGCGAGCGACATGTTGGCGCGAACGGAATGGATCTGGATGAGGCCCTCGGCCTTACGATCCTCGGGAAGATAGGCGATTCCCGCGCGCACGCCCGCTTCGGGCGCGCGCAGCGACAGCGTCCGGCCATTCACTTCGATCGATCCGCTGCGCGCCAAGATGGCGCCATACAGCGTCTTGCCGAGCTGATTGCCCCCGGCTCCCATCAATCCGGCGAAGCCGATCACCTCGCCGGCATGGGCTTCGAACGAGATGTCCTCGATGCCGGGCGCCGACAGATGGCTCACGCGCAGGCTGACGGGTCCTGCGGCGCTGTGCGCATAGGGGTATTTGTCGGTGATTTCGCGACCCACCATGTGATGAATGAGAGTCGCCTCGTCCAGCCCGGCCGCCGGTCCCGTGAAGACCATGCGGCCGTCGCGCAAGACGGTCACCGAATCGCAGATCTCGAATATTTCGCCAAGCCGGTGAGTGATATAGACAATGGCCTTTCCCTGATCGCGCAGATGACGGATCGCCTCGAACAGGATGGCGGTTTCGACGTCGGTCAGCGCGTCCGTCGGCTCGTCCATGACGATGAGCCGCGCATTCAGGGAGAGCGCTCGGGCGATCTCCACCATCTGCTGCTCACCGACGCTCAGCCGGCCGACGGGCGTGGAGGGATCGATGGTCTGGCGCAGCGCCGACAGATGTTTTCGCGACTCCTCCCTGAGAGTCAGCCAATCGATCAGGCCGAGCCGATTGAGCGGCTCCCGGCCCAGGAAAAGATTCTCGCCGACCGTGAGGCCGGGCAGGAGGTTCAAATCCTGGTGTATCATGGCGATGCCGGCGTCGATCGATTGCCTTGTGTTGGCGAAATGAATGTCGCTTCCGTCGAACCGGATGATTCCGCCGGAATCGGCGTCGTATATGCCGGTCACGATTCGCATCAGCGTGGACTTGCCGGCGCCGTTCTCGCCGACGAGCCCCATGACTTCGCCCGGCCGCACGGAGAAATCGACGCCGTCCAGCACATGCACGCCGTCGAAGGTCTTGCCGACGCCGCGTAGTTCAAGAACCGGCGTCGCGCCCGCCAAAGCGTGGGACGATTTAGAGTTCGGCTCGCCCATGATGACCTTTCGCCATGCTGCGACTCTGCGGTCCCAACGCCAGCGCCTCCGCGGGGTCTTACGCGAAGTCGCAACCGTGCGGCGGAAGGGCGCCGCCGTCCTTGACGTGGATCAAGCCGCAGGAAGGCGAGCCGCCGACAACAGTTCGAGCGAGGTTGCGCGCGCGGCGGGTCTCGGCTGGCGCAGCGGCCGGCGCGCCGACCGAAACGTCGAAACCGGCGGCGCCTATGGCCGCGCCGCGCCGGCCGAAAGGTCCCAAATCCCGGAACCGGGCGCGGTTTGCGCGGCGAATGACAACGGCTGATTCCGTTCGGCGCCCCGGCTCTTGTCGACGCGCGCCAGATCGCCGATCTCGGTGATGACCTGGGCGGCGCGCGTCGACAATCCGGCGGGCCGCGGCGCCTTGGCCTCGCTGGCCGCCGGCTGGCCGGCTGCGGCGACTTCGGGCGCCTTGGGCGGTCCCGGCGCGACGCCGTAGGGCGGCTTTATGTCGAGACCCTGATGCGCGTAGAGCATGATTTCGCGCCAGGTCAGGGCGGGCAGCGTGCCGCCGGTCATGTTGTTCATCGGCGAATTGTCGTCATTGCCGAACCAGACGCTGCAAACGAGATTGCCGGAAAAGCCGTTGAACCAGGCGTTGGTCGAGCCGTTGGTGGTGCCGGTCTTGCCGCCGGCGATGATGCCGGGGATTTGCGCGGCGCGTCCGGTGCCGTCGGTGAGCACATGCGTCAGCAAGTTGTTCATTTCGGCGATCTTTTCGGCCGGGATGACTTGCACGGGCGGCGGTCCGTTCGCTTCGCGGCTGTAGAGGAGGTCGCCGTGCGAATTGCGAATCTCGATCGCGGCGAACGGCGTCGCGCGCCGCCCGCCATTGGCGAAGACGGCGTTGGCGGCGAGCATGTCGATCATCCGCACGTCGTCGGCGCCGATCGGCAGCGAGACGGTGTCGGGCAGCGGCGTGGTGACGCCCATCGCGCGCGCCGTCGCCACGATCTTGCTGCGCCCGAGTTCGGCGATCTTGGCGAGGTGGTAGCTCTGCTTGGGCGGCCAGTAATGCTCGCCGATCATGATCGACAGGCGAATGGCCGCCGTGTTGAGCGATTGCTCGAGGGCGTTCAGCAACGGCAGGCGGCCGGCGTGGGCGCCGCCGAAATTATGCGGGCAATAATCGCCGATGCAGAGGTCCGAGGCGTCGACGATCGTATCGGCGTGAATCTTGCCGGTCATCACCGCGGTCAGATAGACGAACGGCTTGAACGAAGAACCTGGTTGGCGAAGCGCCTCGGTGGCGCGGTTGAACTGGCTGGCGCCATAGTCGCGCCCGCCGACGCGGGAGCGCGCACCCGCAGCATGTCCTCGATGGCGCTTTCGGCCTTGCGCTGCAAGCCGGTGTCGAGGCCGGTGCGCACCGTCACCACGCGCTCATTGCCGAACTTGCCGTCGTTGGCGAGCGTCTTGACCTCGTCATAGGCGAAATCGAGGTAATAGTCGGGGCTGCCGCGCGCGCTATGATCGACCGGCGTCGCCGGATTGCGGCGCGCCGCGTAGACCTGGCCCTCGGTCATGAAGCCCGCGTCGACCAGATTGCTCAGCACGTCGTTGGCGCGGGCGCGGGCGGCCGGCAAATTCACGTCGGGCGAATATTTCGTCGGCGCCTTGAACAGGCCGGCCAACATTGCCGATTGCGCAAGGTCGATGTCGCGCGCCGATTTGCCGAAGTAGAACTGCGCGGCCGCCTCTACGCCGAAGGCGCCCCCGCCCATATAGGCGCGGTCGAGGTAGAGCTTGAGAATCTCCTTCTTCGAGAGGTGATGTTCGAGCCAGAGCGCCAGATAGGCTTCCTTGACCTTTCGATCGAGCGAGCGCTCGTTGGTCAGGAACAGGTTCTTGGCGAGTTGCTGGGTGATCGACGAGCCGCCCTGGACGACGTTGGAGGCGCGCGCGTTGACGGTGAGCGCGCGCAGCGTGCCGACCACGTCGATGCCGAAATGGCTGAAGAAGCGCCGGTCCTCGGTCGCTAGCACCGCCTTGATGAAATGATCGGGCAATTGCTCCAGCGGAATCGAATCGTCGTGTTTGATGCCGCGGCGGCCGACTTCGGCGCCGTAGCGGTCGAGGAAGGTGACCGCGAGGTCCTCTCGTTTCAGCCAGTCTTCGTCGCTGGTCTCGCGAAAGGCGGGGAGGGCCAGGGCCAGCGCGACGAGCGCGCCGGCGAGGCCCAGGGTCAGGCCTTCGCAGGCGATCTCGACGGCGAATTTTCCCACGCCCGAAACGTGGAAGCGATCGAAAAAGGCCGAGGCCGACGCATAACCCGCGATGGCGCGGCGCCTAGCGTTGTAAAGCGAAGAATCGACAAACGCGTCCACGGCGAGCAAGGCCCGCCCGATCGCTTTGAAGAAGGCCGATCTTTGCAGTTCGTTCGACACCTTCTGTCCCTGGGCTGAACAAGCTTTCCCGGTTGCTTCATCGTTGAATCTTCGACGGCGTCGATCCGGCTCAAGGGAAGCCGGATCAATCGTGATTTCGCCACCAGGGCGGCTTGCGCGCCCTTCCTCCCTCTCCCGGCGCCTTCAACTAACATATAATTCGCCTCTTGACGCTTGCGCAGGGGCGGCGCATGGCCAACCCCGTGGCGCGCGTCGTCGTGGTTAAGCGAGGCGATCCGCCCGGCGTTGTGTCAGGCGGGCGCTTGAGGCCTCGGGTTTGCGCCCGGGGGTGGGCTCGCGGCGCCGCGAGGCGCTTCCTTCATTTGAGGATTTGAGGCGGACTTGTTGGGAACAGATTTGGCGAGGTTGAGGCGATGACCGACGTTCCTGCCGACGAACAACCGTTCTGGCGGGCCAAGACCCTCGACGAAATGTCGGCGCAGGAATGGGAGAGCCTGTGCGACGGTTGCGGGCGTTGCTGCCTCGTCAAGCTGGAAGACGAAGACACCGGCGATATTCATTTCACCGATATCGGCTGCGAGCTGCTCGACGCCCAAAGCTGCCGCTGCATGGATTATTCGCACCGGCGCCGGCGCGTGCCTGATTGCGTCAAGCTGACGCCCGACGCGGCGCGCACTTTGTCCTGGCTTCCATCCACCTGCGCCTATCGCGCATTGGCGGAGGGACGCGATCTGGCCTGGTGGCATCCGCTGGTGTCGGGATCGGCTGCGACGGTCCACGAGGCCGGCGTTTCCGTGCGCGGACGCGTCAGCGCCGGCGAACAGGACGTGCCTGTCGAGCTTTGGCCGGAGCGGATCGTCAAATGGCCGAATCGGCCGGCGCGGCGGCGCAGCGCGTGACGCCGTGAGCCGCGCTGTCGGAACCGAACGTCTTACAGCCGCCAGCCTTTAAGGACGCTGTCGATCCAGCCGCGTTGCGGGGCGACGAGCGGGCCTTGGGTGACGGTCCCGCAACGGCGCGCGCCGCCTCCCGCCGACCAGGTCGCGATGGCCAGCACCTGGCGACCGTCTTCCGACAAGATCGGGCCGCCGGAATCGCCGGTGCAGGCGCCTGCGCCGGCGCCGTTCGGGTCCTCGGCCCACAGGAGGATCGTCGAAAGGGGCGCGCGCACCCGCAACGCGGCGCTGCGCAGCACGCCCGCGCTGTTTCCCTCGCCTTCGCGCGCCACGCCATAGCCGAAAACCCGCAACGATCGCCCCACCGCGACCGCGCCGCCGTCGTCGAGCTCGGCAGCCGAAAAGCGCGCGTCGAGCGGCGTTTGCGTCTGAACGAGCGCGAGGTCGATCGAGACGACGCGCTTCGCCACGGCGTCGGCCCGGAAGCCTGGATGCACGGCGACGGCCTCGACGTCGATCAACACCGGCCGGCCTGCGCCGTCGCGATAATGAACGCGCATGTCCTTGACCGCCGTGACGCAATGGGCGGCGGTCAGGACGGCGCGCGGCGCCACCACGACGCCGGTGGAAAAGCTTTGGTCTTCGCTCGCGGGTCCGACGACGGGCAGCGCGGGCGAGCCCATCGCGCAAGCGCCCGCCGCGGCGAGAAGCCGGATCAACAGCCGCCGCCTGTGCATTTTCATCTCGAGACGGCGCCTTTCGGGAGAGCCTGCGTGGCGTCCAGCGTTAGCCCGCGCCCAAGGCGTGGCGCAAGGGCGCCCGGCCGGCGCGCCGGGTTGGGATTCTCGCGGAATTCGGTTAAATGATCGCGCATCAAGAAAAGTTGACGCCGATCCGAGAAAACCGCCTTGCGGCGGCGGTTCGTTTGAAGCCCAACCGCTCCGGGGTCGGAAATTTCCGTCCGTTTGCGTCGTATTGTTGGCGCGCGGCCGGCCTATAGGCGAGAAATGAACATTCACGCGTTGTTCAGGCGGGGCGGGCGAGGGTCGGAGCATGGCGCGAAACTCATTACATCCGATTGTCTTGGCGCTCGCGGCGGCAATCTGCGTTGCGGCGGTCGGCCCCGCCCGCGCCCAGACCCCCACGGCGGCCAAAGCCGTCTGCTTCGCCACCAGCGAAACGCGCGAAGAGATCAAGGCGCACCATCTGCTGGAGCCGTTCGTCGCGCTCAAAAGCGCCGCCGCGACGGTCAAAGCCGAGGCTCTTTCGGCCAAGCTTTGCCGGCTTGGCGACGAATTCGTTTATGAAATCGCCCTGTTGCACCGCGACGGTCGGCTGGTGCATGTCGTGATGAACGCCGTAACCGGCAAACTGGCGAATCCCCGCACTGCTCACGAAACGCCGCCGAGGACCTGAACAGCCATGCGCCTGCTCGTCGTTGAAGATGATCGCGATCTTAACCGACAGATCGTCGCGGCCCTCGAAAACGCCGGCTACGCCGTCGATCGCGCGCTGGACGGCGAGGAGGGTTGGTTCTTGGGCGACACCGAGCCCTATGATGCAATCATTCTCGACATCGGCCTGCCCAAACGCGACGGCGTGGCGGTGCTCGAGGCCTGGCGCCGGGCGGGACGAATGACGCCGGTGTTGATCCTGACTGCGCGCGACCGCTGGAGCGAGAAGGTCCAGGGCTTCGACGCCGGCGC
>JBEKSH010000117.1:0-7116 GCA_049517235.1 Roseiarcus sp.
CCACGCAGCCCCATTTGCTGAGCAACACGCGCATGCCCTCGGCCACCCGCGGCTCGTTGTCGATGGCGAGCACGATCAGATCGTTGAGCGGTTCCCGCGCGCGTGCGAAATCCTGGCCGATCGCCTCGCCGGGCCCGGCCGCCGCCGCGCCCCGCGGCGTCGTGACGGCGAACACCGAGCCGGCCCCGCTCTTCGAGCGAAGGCTCAGCTCGTGGCCGAGCACGCGGCCCAGCCGTTCGACGATCGACAGGCCAAGGCCAAGGCCCCGCGCGGCCCTGGCGCCCTGGTCGAGGCGCTGGAATTCCTCGAACACGATGCGCTGCTTGGCGAGCGGAATGCCGATGCCGGTGTCCCAAACCTCGATCCGCAATGTTTCGCCGCGCCGCCGGCAGCCGACCAGCACTTCGCCGCGCAGCGTATATTTGATCGCGTTCGAGACGAGGTTGCGCAGCAGCCGGCGCAGCAGGCGCCGGTCCGAACGCACGTTGAGCGAACAGCCGACGAAGGTCAGCTTCAGCCCCTTGGCGCGCGCCATCGGCGCAAATTCGATTTCGAGCTGGCGCAGGATTTCGGCAATCGGAGAATCGGAAATCTCCGGCTTGGTCGCGCCGGCGTCGAGCCGCGAAATATCGAGCAATGCGCCGAGAATCTCCTCCACCGCTTCGAGCGAGGCGTCGACGTTGCGCGCCAGACTGGCCGGCTCGCCGGCGTCGGCGCTCGAAGCGGCCTCGGTCAGCGCGCTCGCATAGAGCCGCGCCGCGTTGAGCGGCTGCAAGATGTCGTGGCTCGCCGCCGCCAGAAACCGCGTCTTGGAGACATTGGCTTCGTCCGCCTCGTTCTTGGCGCGCGCCAACTCCTGGTTGAGGCGCTCCAGCTGTTCGGTGCGCTCGCGCACGCGCCGCTCCAGCCGTTCGTTGGCCGCCGCCAGCGTCTCCTCCGCCGCGACGGTTTGCGTCACATCCGTATAGGTCGTGACGATGCCGCCGTCCGGCAGGCGCGCCGAGCGAATCTCGATGACGCGCATCGAGGGATGAAGGCGCAGCCGCCGCGGCTGCTGTTCGTTGAGCTGGCTCTCCATGCGCTCGGCGACGAAATCGTCGACCGATCCCGGCCCATAGGCGCCGCGTTCCGCGTTGAAGCGCACGATCTCGTCGAGACCGACGCCGGGCCGCAACAGCGTCGGCGGCGCGTCGAAGAGATCGCTGAATTCGCGGTTCCAGCAGATCAGCCCGAGGTTGCGGTCGAACACCGTGATCCCCTGGCGCGCATGATCGAGCGCGTGCTGCAGCAGGTCGCGGTTGGACTGCAGCGCCGCCGACGCGTCGTCGATCAGTTTCAGCGCCGACTTGCCGGACATGGCGCGGCGGCGAAACAGCAGCGACATCACTAGGCGGGAGGACGAGCCGCCGATCGCCGAGGCGAGCAAATGCTCGGCATGGCGGATCAGATGGGCGTCGGCTTCGGCCGCCGCCTCGAACGGCAGGCCGCGCTCGCCCATGAACGCCGCCAGCGCGCTTCGGGCGCGATCCGCGCCCAGATAGCGTGCGACGGTGGCCTCCAGCTCGCCCGCCGTCGTCGAAGCGCGCCACAGCCGGAAGGCCTGCGCCTTGACGGTCGGCGCGCCGCCGACGAACACGTTGGCCTGCATGCGCTCGCTCGGATTGGCCTGGCGGGTCAGCGAGAACGCGACGAAGGCGGCGATGTTGGCGCCAAGACTCAAGGTGACGCCGCCGACCAGGGAATTGGCCGCAAACCCGAGTAGCGCGGCGGGCCGCAGCCAGGCGATCGCCAGCGGCCCGTGTTCAAGGAAATTGGCGAAGGCGGCGCCAAGTTCGAGCGAGGGCAGGAACAGCGTGTAGAGCCAGATCAGCGACCCCGCGATGAGGCCCGCCATGGCGCCGCGCGCATTGGCGCGCCGCCAGAACAGGCCGCCGAGAAAGGCCGGCGCGATCTGCGCCACGGCGGCGAAGGACAACAGGCCCAAAGAGGCGAGAGCCGCCTCGCTGGCGACCCGGATATAGGCGTAGCCGAGGAACAGAACGACGAGGATCGCGCCGCGCCGCACGAACAGCACGAGCGAGCCGATGTCGCCCGCCGGCGCGTCAGCCTCGGCGGCGCGCCCGCGCAGCATCAGCGGCATCACCAGATCGTTCGAGACGGTGATCGACAGGGCGACGCTGGCGACGATCACCATCGCGGTGGCCGCCGAAAGGCCGCCGATCATCGTCAGCAGCGCGAGGCCGTGCGCGCCCGCGCTGAGCGGCAGCGCCAGAACCGTCAGGTCGCGGTCGATCGTCCCGTCGGCGAACGTCGCGAGGCCGGCGATCGCCAATGGCGCGACGAACAGGTTGATGGCGACGAGATAAAGCGGAAAGAGCCAGGCGGCGGCCTTGATGTCGCGCGGATCGCGATTTTCGACGATCGTCACATGGAACTGGCGCGGCAGCATCAGGATCGCCAGCGCCGACAGGATCGTGGTGACGATCCACACGGCGGCGTCGGGCCGCGTCCCCATCACGGCAGCGATGCGCGGGCTTGATTGGGCGATGCGGGTGAGATCGCCGAGCCCGCCGAACATGCCCCACACGACGAAGGCGCCGACCGCCAGAAACGCCACCAGCTTGACCAGGGATTCGGCGGCGATCGCCAGGATCAGACCGTCCTGATGCTCGGTGGGATCGATGCGGCGCGTGCCGAAAGCCATCGCGAAAGCGGCGAGCAACGAGGCGACGGCGAGGACGAACAGCGAAGACGGCGGGGGAGGATTGAGCCGCCCCTGCTCGAACGAGCCGGTCACCATGGGGATCGTCTCGGCGATCGCTTTGAGCTGAAGCGCGATATAGGGCGCGGCGCCGATAACCGCGACGAGCGCGACCATCGCCGCGACGTTCTGCGCCTTGCCGTAGCGCGCCGCGACGAAGTCGGCGACCGACGTGATGTTCTGCGCGCGCGCCAGCGCGGCGATACGCGCCACCAGCCGATGCCCGAACCCGACGACCAGAATGGGGCCGATATAGATCGGCAGAAAGTCGAGCCCATGGGCCGAGGCGATGCCCACCGAACCGTAATAGGTCCAAGTCGTGCAATAGACGGCAAGGCTCAGCGAATAGACCAGCGGGCGGCCGCGCGCGATCAACCGCCGCCCGCCCTTGTCGCCCCAGGTGGCGACGAGGAACAGCGCGCAGACATAGCCGATCGCCGTGACGATGACAGTCGTGCCGTTCAACATCGAAGCGGGCGTCCTCCGTAGGCGGGCCGGTGGCGTTGGCGGCCATCTTAGGGCCGCCGGGGCGAGCCGTCACGGTGGGCGAAATCGGCGGAAGGCGCGTGGAGGCGGAGTCTGCTCGGGATGGAAAGCATTCTTTGAAAAACCCCGCCGCCAACCACCGCCCAAACCCAAGGGAACATTCTGGAAGAAGAAAAAAGGCCCGCCTGATCTGCCGCCGGAGCGACCATTGTCCGGCGCGGCGACATGCTACGTCCGGAGCACAAGAACCGGACAATTCAAGCGCCGCTGAAACCAGCCGAGTCAATTGGCTATCTGATTCCTTATACAATATGTTTTCCCGCGCCCCGCGCGCTCTACGAAGCGCATCCGTTTCCATCTTGGGGAGCCGGCTCTAAATACTTCGAGGCATTGGATGCTGATTCGCTACGGTTATGAAATCACCCTGACCTGCACGCAACCGACAGCCATGGTTTGCCTGCTTTCAGTGCATGACGATCACAGCAAGGCTATTCGCGTTCCTGAAAGGGTCTTCACGACGCCCATCATTCCGACGAGAACCTATCGCGATTCTTTCGGCAACCAGTGCCGCCGGCTGGTGGCGCCGGCCGGCGATTTGACCATCTGGGGCGACGCGACGATCGAGGACGACGGCAAGCCTGACGCGGCCGATCCTGACGCTAGGGAACTCTCCGTCGCGGATTTGCCGGACGCGTGCCTGGTCTACCTCCTGGGCAGCCGCTATTGCGAAACCGACAAGCTGAGCCAGGCGGCATGGGATATGTTCGGCGCCGTCGCGCCTGGATGGGGACGCGTCCAGGCGGTTTGTGACTTTGTCCATAATCACATCCGGTTCGACTATTTGCAGGCGCGATCGACCAGGACGGCGTTCGAAGTGTTCGACGAGCGCGTCGGGGTCTGCCGGGACTTCGCCCATCTCGCCGTGACCCTGTGCCGCTGCCTCAATATTCCGGCGCGCTACGTCAACGGCCACCTCGGCGATATTGGCGTGCCCGTCGTCGACCCGATGGACTTCAGCGCCTGGATCGAGGTGTTCTTGGACGACAAGTGGCGTACGTTCGATCCGCGCAACAATATTCCGCGCATCGGCAGGATCGTCGTGGCGCGCGGCCGCGACGCGGCGGACATCCCGCTCATCAATTCATTCGGACCGCATGTGCTGAAGTCGTTTCGCGTCTGGACATACGAAGTATTCGATGCGCCGGCGGGCGGCGCAGCTTCCAATGACCAACGGGGGCGATCGACATAAACCGCCCCCCGTCGCCGCGGGCGTCGCCTCTTTCGACCCCTGAACCCGCTGATCAGAACGGGGCCGATATGGATCGGCGGAAAATCGGACCCATGGGCCGAGGCGACGCCCGCCGCGCCGTTCAACATCGAGGCGCGCGTCTTCCGCAAGCGGGCCGGTGGCGTTGGGGGCTATCTTAGGGTCGCCGCCTCGGCGTGCGGGCGCCAGGCTCTGACCCTCCCGCCTCACCCTCCGACGACGATCGGCCGATCCGGGAAGGACAGCTGATCGCGGTCGCGCCAGCTCGGAGCGACGTAGTTGATCTCCATCAGGCGGCGGACGCCGTCGATAGGGCGCTTGTCGAAGCCGTGCCAGGTGTTGGGACCGGCGACGAATATCACCGCCGAGTTGAATTGCGCCGAGCTTCGGCCGACCCAGCGCCGCTGATCGTCGTAGATATCGGTGCCCCAGTTCCTGGCTTCCGGACCGGTGCAGAGATAGATGACCATCGAGAACAGCTTTTCCTTGATGTCGCGATGCGGCTCGAGCCAGGCGCCGTCGGTGTCCTGGATGTATTCCATGCGCAGATAGCCGCCCTCGACCGCGACGCCGCAGACGTCCTGGAACAGGCGCGCGAGCGCCGGCCGCTGCATCGCCTCGGCAAGCACGGCGCAAGCGGGAAAGCGCGATTGCAGCCGCGGCGTGAAGAAGCAGCGCTTGTCGTTGTGCCGGTCGCGCACCCCGTGGCAGTCGTCGATGAGCGGCGGGGCGATCGGCAAGGTGAGGACGCCGACGCACATGTCATAGGGCAGGACGTCGGCGAGCAGCCAGTGGCGGTAGGGCTCATCGTCGCGCCGCGCCGCGCTCAGCGCCTTGCCGAAATGGCGGGCGACCTCGTCGACGTCGGGCAGGTTGGGAAAGTTCATGCGATTTTCGCTTCCTTCCCGGGTCAGACGAGACGCGGCGCCCAATCGATCGCCTTGCGGATCAACGGCACCGATTTGGCGAAGGCGCTGACGCCATGGCGCCAGTACTCGCTGCGCACATAAGCCTCCGAATCGACGAAGCAGAGCTGCAGGCTCATGCGCGGCCCCTTCTGCGGCAGGAAGCCGTGCCAGGAGTGATCGCAGACGCGGAACATCAGCATGCGCCCGTATTCGGGAGGAAACTCGAAGGCGCTGTCGTTGCGGTCGGCGCTGCGCAGCACGCGCAGGCGGCCGCGCTCATAGGGCCATTCGCGGCTGAAGCCGACGATGACGGTGATGATCTTGTGCTTGGAATCGGGATGCGCGTAGCCCTCGTTGTAATGCCCGGTCGTGTTGCCCATCATCAGTACGACGGCGGGGTTGTTGCTGAGATCGACGTCGAATTTCTGCTCCATCAGGCGCTTGAAGCGCGGGCTGAGGAGATCCTTCACCACCATGCCGAAGGCTGGCCCGTAGTTGAGGTTGGGCAAGCCGTAGCTGCCGCGATCGGGGATTTTCGGCGCATCCGCGAGGACCTCCTCCTTGAAGCGGGGGAAGATCGCCTGCTCGGCGAACGCGTAATCATAGGGGTCGTGGCGCAGCGTCGCGGCGGCGATTTCCGCCTCGTCGAGCATCGCGAATTTCGTATCGGCGTCCGGCATGGCGTTGGTCCTTTCTCAACAGGGTTGCGGTTCTGGGGTTCAAAAGCGGGGGAGCGTCGGCGCGTCATGGGCGGCGATCGCGACGCCCTCGACCTCGACAAGCCATTGCGGCCGGCACACCGCGCCCTGGACGATGATCGTCGGCAGATCCGGGATTCTCTCGGCCAGACGCGCCTCGATGCGGGCGAAATCCGTCGGGTCGCGCAGATAGACGATGAGATGCATCAGGTCGGCGAGCCTCGCGCCGCCCGAATGCAGCAACGCCTCGACATTGCCCAGCGCGTAGTCGAGCTGGCGAAGCACGTCGCCGGGATGGACGACTTGGCCCTGCTTGTCGATGCTCGCCGTTCCCGAGATGAAATGATGCGCGCGGTCGGCGTAGGCGACGCGGGCGCCGCGCTCGAAATGAACGTTGTAGTCCTTGGTCGCGCACAGCCGTTCGAAATCGTTGAGATACGAGACCTGCCGCTGTTCGAGGTCGAGGCTGGAATAGGCGTCCATCGCGACCAAGTCGTAACGATGCGCGCAGGCGCCCTCAATGCCGGTGCTGGCGATGAAATGGCTGTCGCCGGTCAGGCCGTGCTCGGCGAACACCTCGCCGCGGCTCTCGACCATGCCCTGGTAAAAGACGTCGACGTCCTTGAGGTAGATCCAAGTGCGCACGCAATTGTCGCGCAGCGTCCCGCCTTGGCTGGTCAGCGCGCCGATCAGATCGCCGAACACGGCGCGCGTCTGCGCCGACGGCGAGGCGAGGGCGTCGTCGTCCTCGCCGGCGCACAGCCCGGTCGTCCATAGATGGCGCCGGCCGTTGTTCTCGACCAGCAGATCGTGCCTGGAAAGGCGCCGCTTGACGAGCGTCGGGTCATCGAGGTGATAGGCGAGAAGCGCGATCTTGGCGCCGGAGGCCGGCGCCTGCTGGACCAGCGACACGGCGACGGGGCTGTCCGGCGTCGCACGGACGAGCGCGCTGTCGCGCACGCGCGCCGCCTGATTCATCACGTCGCTGACGAAAAT
>JBEKSH010000118.1:0-7088 GCA_049517235.1 Roseiarcus sp.
TGATCGGCTTCCGCTTCCATGCGCAGCCAGGCGAACGGGGCTGTTGCCGTCGCCTCGCCCGCCGCTTGCGCAATGGCGCCCCGGATCGCCGTCCCTGTCGCCTCTGGGAGATATTGCCAGAAAATGCTGTGAACCAGGACGAGGGCGCGTCCAGGCGCGCCGAGGCGCAATTGCCGCGCCGCGAAACGCGCCGCGTCGATCGCCTCCACTTGGATGTTCTCGCGCGCGGCGAGGCTCAACGCGGCTTCGGCGCGGGCGACGCGCGCCGCTTGGTCCGGCCAGATATAGGAGAGCATCCGCGCCCGGCCGGCGGGGTCCCTCGGATCGATCGGAAAGAGATCGCACCCCCGTCGGTCGGCGATTTCGATCGACTCGGCCAACACATGAGCTTGGCCGCGCCATTCGCAGGCGATCGTCACATCGGCGTCGCGCGCTCCCCAGACGAACGAGCCATATTGATAGAAGTAGCGGTCGAACAGCAGGTTCAATCCGGCGCTGGCGCCGATTTCGCGGATGGCGAGCGGCAGGCCGGTGCGGCGGGCGATCTCCAGGCATCCCGGAAGGAGCGTCGCCGAGCGCGCGACCTCGTTGGTCTGCGGCGCGCTGTCGAGGAACTCCGTCAATCTTGCGTCTTCGCCGGCGATCGCGCCTTGCGCGCCGAGCCAGAATTCATCTTCCGAGGGGAGGTGATTGGGCGGGTAAAGCGGCGCCAGCGCCGGATCGCCCTCGCGCGCCAGGGCGTTCAAAGCGCCGCAGGCGCGCAGGGCGATCAGGTCCGCTCTCAGGCTGCCCGGCCAATTCAGCAGCCGGGCGCCAAACGCGGTTTGCTCGGTCAGGCGCGCGCCCAACGAGCGGCAGGCCAGCGCGGTGAAGGGGGAACCCAGCCGTTCGCACCATTCGGCTTGCCGGCGGAAACTTTCGCGAACGTCAGGGTTCATATTCGCCGTATTTCGCCGCTCGACCCGCGCCGCGGTCAAGCGGCCAGTTGCCGCAGCACATAGGGCAAAATCCCGCCGTTGTTGAAGTATTCGAGTTCGTCGAGCGTATCGATGCGGCAGATAAGCGGCACGCTGGTGGTCGCTCCGTCCGCCGATGTGATTTGCGCCTCCATCTTCTGGCGCGGTTTGAGGTTGTCGACGAGGCCATGGATGGTGACCGTTTCATCGCCCTTCAGGCCGAGCGTCTGCCAGGAGACGCCCTCTTCGAAAACGAGAGGCAGCACGCCCATGCCGACCAGGTTGGAGCGATGGATGCGCTCGAAGCTCTGGGCGATCACCGCGCGAACGCCGAGCAGCCGCGCGCCCTTGGCGGCCCAGTCGCGTGACGAGCCGGTGCCATATTCGCGCCCCGCGAAGACGACGAGCGGAACGCCCTCCTTCTGGTAGCGCATCGCGGCGTCGTAGATCGCCATGCGCTCGCCCGACGGATAATGGATCGTATAGCCGCCTTCGACGACATTGCCCGACGCGTCTTTGACCATCTGGTTCTTGATGCGGATGTTGGCGAACGTGCCGCGCATCATCACTTCATGATTGCCGCGCCGCGTGCCGTATTGGTTGAAGTCGACGGGGCGCACCTGATGCTCGATCAGATACTGGCCGGCCGGGCTGTTCTCCCGGATCGAGCCGGCGGGGGAAATATGGTCGGTGGTGATGGAATCGAGGAATTCGCCGAGGATTCGCGCGCCGACGATATCGGTGACCGGCTTGGGCTCCATCGTGATGCCCTCGAAATAGGGCGGGTTCTGCACATAGGTCGAGCCGATGTCCCAGGCGTAGGTGAGGCCGGCGGGGATCTTGACCTTTCGCCAATTGGCGTCGCCGTCGAAAACGCTGGCGTATTGGGTCTTGAACATTTTGGCGGTGATCGTGTTCTCGACGAGATCGGCGATTTCCTGACTGGTCGGCCAGATGTCGGCGAGATAGACCGGCGCGCCGGTCTTGTCATGGCCGAGCGGCTCCTTGGTCAGGTCGACCTGCAGCGAGCCCGCCAGAGCATAGGCGACGACCAACGGCGGGGAAGCGAGGTAATTGGCGCGCACGTCCGGGTTGACGCGGCCCTCGAAATTGCGGTTGCCGGACAGCACGGCGGTGGCGACAAGATTGTGCTTGGCGATCGTCGCCGAAATCTCTTCGGGCAGCGGGCCGGAATTGCCGATGCAGGTGGTGCAGCCGTAGCCGACGACGTTGAAGCCGAGCTTGTCGAGCGACTTCTGCAAATCCGCCGCTTTGAGATATTCTTCGACGACCTGGCTGCCGGGCGCCAGCGACGTTTTGACCCAGGGCTTGACGGTCAGCCCTTTGGCGACCGCGTTGCGCGCCAGCAGCCCCGCGCCGATCATCACGCTGGGGTTGGAGGTGTTGGTGCATGACGTGATCGCGGCGATGACGACGTCGCCATGGCCAAGATCGAAATTCGTCCCCTCGACCTTGTAGCGGTGCGCGCTGTCGGCGCCCTGCCTGAACTCTGTTTCCATCGCGCCGGCGAAACCGCTCTTGGCCGCGGCCAGCACAACCCGGTCCTGCGGGCGTTTTGGTCCCGCCAGCGACGGCGTCACCTCGCCCAGCTCCAACGCCAAAGCATCGGTGAACACCGGGTCGGGCGTCAGGCGCGTGCGATAGAACCCTTGCGCCTTGGCGTAGGCCTCGACCAGCGCGACGCGCGGGCCTTTGCGGCCCGACGTCTCGAGATAGCGGATCGCCTGCACATCGACGGGAAACAGGCCGCAGGTCGCGCCATATTCGGGCGCCATGTTGGCGAGCGTCGCGCGGTCGGGGACCGACATCGCGTTGAGGCCGGGCCCGAAGAATTCGACGAACTTGCCGACCACGCCCTTCTTGCGCAGTATCTGCGTCACCGTCAGCACGAGATCGGTGGCGGTGACGCCCTCGCGCAATTGCCCCGTCAGCTTGAAGCCGACGACTTCGGGCAACAGCATCGAAAGAGGCTGGCCGAGCATCGCCGCTTCCGCCTCGATGCCGCCGACGCCCCAGCCCAGCACCGCTAGGCCGTTGACCATGGTCGTGTGGCTGTCGGTGCCCACAAGCGTGTCGGGATAGGCGAGCTCGACGCTGGCGCGCCCGATTTTCTGTTTGCGCGTCCATACCGTTTGCGCGAGATATTCGAGATTGACCTGGTGGCAGATGCCGGTGCCGGGCGGCACGACGGCGAAATTCGAGAAGGCCTGCTGGCCCCATTTCAGGAAGCGGTAGCGCTCCTGGTTCTGCTCATATTCGCGCTTGACGTTGTGCGCGAGCGCCTTGTTGTTGCCGAAATAGTCGACGACCACCGAATGGTCGATGACGAGATCGACCGGCACCAGCGGGTTGATCTTGTCGGGATCGCCGCCCAACGCCACCATCGCGTCGCGCATCGCGGCAAGATCGACGACCGCCGGCACGCCGGTGAAGTCCTGCATCAGCACGCGGGCCGGGCGGAACGCGATCTCGTGCTCGACTTTGCCGCGATTGTCCAGCCAGGCCGCGACGGCTTCGATATCCGCCTTCTTCACCGTGCGCCCGTCTTCGTTGCGCAGCAGATTCTCCAGCACGATCTTCATCGAATAGGGCAGCTGGGAGACGCCCGCCAGGCCATTTTTTTCCGCGGTTTTGAGCGAAAAATATTCGTAGGTCTTCGCGCCGACAGTGAGCTTCTTGCGGCATTTGAAACTGTCGAGACTGACCATCGACTTAACTCCGAGGGGACGAAAGGGGGGGCGTCGTCGTTATAGATAAATTCGCTTCCGCGGGCTACACAACAATGTCGCGAAATCGCCCGAACGGCTCTGCTGGAGAAGTCTTGATGCGCTTATCTGGCGCCAACGTCACGATCGAGCGGGGCGGGCGGCGATTGTTTTCCGATCTGACGTTCGAGGTGGCGGCGGGCGAGGCGCTGATCGTCACCGGCCCCAATGGCGCGGGCAAGTCGAGCCTGCTGCGCGCCATCGCCGGCCTCAACCCGGCGGCGGCCGGCGCGATCGCGCTGGAAGGCGGCGACGACGAACAGACCGTCGGCGAGCAATCGCATTATGTCGGCCACGCCGATGCGCTGAAAGGCGCGCTGACGGCGAGGGAGAATCTCGATTTCTGGGCGCAGATGCTGCGGGGGGCGGCTGAGGCGTCCGCGCGCGCGCGCCAAGCGCGAGCGCTACGCGTCGTCGCCGCGCTCGATCGGTTGGGGCTCGCGCATGTCGTCGACTTTCCCGTCAATGTCCTCTCGGCGGGTCAGAAGCGGCGGGTCGCGCTCGCGCGGGTTCTGGTCGCCTATCGGCCGCTTTGGCTGCTCGACGAGCCGACGAGCGCTCTCGACGCCGCCGCGCGAATGCGTCTTGCTGAAATCATGCGCGCGCATCTGGCCGGCGGCGGCCTGATCGTCGCGGCGACCCATGCGCCGCTCGGGCTGGACGCGCGGCAGTTGAATCTCGGCGCAAAGGAGCTGGTCTACCCATGAAGCTCCCTCCATGAAAGGCGCCGTGACCGCTCTCTTCTTGCGCGAATGGCGGATCGCCGGGCGAATCGGCGGGGGCGCGTCGACGGGCGCCGTGTTCTTCCTGATCCTCGTCGCGATCATGCCGTTCGCGATCGGTCCCGACCTCAACCTGCTCGCGCGCATCGGCCCAGCGATCCTGTGGATCGCAGGGCTGTTGTCGACGCTGCTTGGCCTCGATCGCCTGTTTCAGGGCGAAGAGGAGGACGGCTCGCTCGATTTGATGGTCAATGCGCGGCTGCCGCTGGAGCTCGTCGTCCTGGTCAAATGCGTCGCCCATTGGACGGCCAGCGCTTTGCCGCTCGTCGTCGTGAGCCCGCTGTTCGGCCTGATGCTCGCGCTGGACGCCAGAGCGCTCGGCCTGGTCGCGGCGAGCCTGCTGGTCGGCACGCCGGCGCTGACCATGATCGGCGCCATCGGCGCCGCGCTGACGGTTTCGCTGCGGCGCGGCGGCGTGCTAATGGCGGTTCTGGTGCTGCCGCTGACCCTTCCGGTGCTGATTTTCGGCGTGGCCGCCGCTTCGGCCGCCAGCGGCGGCGCCGCGCCGTTCCTCATGCCGTTTCTCGTGCTCTGCGCGCTCTCCCTCGCGACGATCGCCGGCGCGCCGTTCGCCGCGGCGGCCGCGCTGCGGCTGGCGCGGGACTAGGGCGCGTCGAGGGGTTCATTGTCGCGCTTGCCCGCGCCTCCGCCGCATTGCAGCGCGCGCGGCGCGAGGGTAGAACGTCGCCATGTGGAATCTCGCCAACCCGACGGTCTTCCTCGCGCTGACGCAGCGCGCGCTGCCCGGGCTCGCCGCGGCGACGGCGGCGCTGTTTGCGGTCGGCCTGTGGCTTTCGTTCGCCGCGCCGCCGGATTATCAGCAGGGCGAGACGGTTCGCATCATGTATCTGCACGTCCCGGCGGCGTGGTTGTCGAGTTTCATCTACGGCGTGATGACGCTGGCGGCGCTCGGCACTCTGGTCTGGCGCCATCCCCTGGCCGACGCCGCGCAGAAGGCCGCGGCGCCGCTCGGCGCGGGCTTCACCTTCATTTGTCTCGCCACCGGCTCGCTGTGGGGCAAGCCGATGTGGGGAACCTACTGGGTCTGGGACGCCAGGCTGACTTCCGTGCTCGTGTTGTTCATCATCTATCTCGGGCTGATCGCGCTCTGGCGCACGATCGAGGACGCCGGGCGCGCGGCGCGGGCGGCGGCGATCCTGACGCTGGTGGGCGCCGTCGACCTGCCGATCATCAAGTTCTCGGTCGATTGGTGGAATACGCTGCATCAACCCGCCTCCGTCTTCCGGATCGGCGGGCCGACCATCGCGCCCGAATTGCTCTGGCCGCTGCTGATCATGTCATTGGCCTTCACCCTGCTTTTCGTCACGCTGCACGTGATGGCGATCCGTAACGAAATTCTGCGCCGGCGCGTCGCCCGTCTGACCATGATCGCCGCCGCGCAGGGCGATTCATTGGCGCCGCAACTGGCGGCGGGAGCGGCCAAAGGATGATCCAGGCGCCGCATTTCGGTTTCGTGGGGGCCGCCTACGCCATCGCCGGGCTGGTGATTTTTGGCATGATCGCCGCGGTGCTCGCCGACTATCGCGCGCAGACCCGCGCCTTGCGTCGTCTGGAGCAGGCGCGCGGGCGCGGAGAGGGCAAGCCATGAGCCTCGACGAAACTGGCGCGCCCCGGCGGCGCGGTCTCCTCACGATGCTGCCGCTGCTGGTGTTCGGCGCGCTCGCGGCGTTGTTCTTCGCACGGTTGTTCGCCGGGGACGCTTCGCGAATCCCCTCCGCGCTGATCGGCCAGAGCGCGCCGACCCTTGATCTGCCCGGCCTTGAGGGCGCCGCCGGGCTCAAGGACGCCGATCTGCGGCAAGGCCATGTCACGGTCGTCAATATTTTCGCGTCCTGGTGCCTGCCGTGTCACGAGGAGCACGACGTTCTGCTCGATCTTGCCGCCGACAAGGCTCTGGCGGCCAAAGGCGTGCGGCTGATCGGCGTCGCGCAGAAGGACGACCCGGAAAACGTGCGGCGATTCCTCGGCGCCAAAGGCGACCCCTACGCCAAAGTCGCCCTCGATCGCGACGGCCGGGCCGGCATCGATTGGGGCGTCTACGGCGTGCCGGAGACCTTCATCGTCAAGGGCGACGGAACCGTCGCCTTCAAATTCGTCGGGCCGATGAGCGCCGAGGCGCTGGCGAGCGTGGTGAGGCCGCAGATCGAAAAGGCGATGAAGTGACGCTTCAATTCAGCACGCGCTTGAGGTGGGGGCTATCGAGCGAAAAAGCCGGTATCGCGACGTCGAAGGCCCGGCCGCTTTCGTCGACCATCCGATAAGTCCCGACCATCACGCCGCTCGGGGTTCGCAGCGGGCAGCCCGAAGTATAGCTGAACGCGTCGCCGGGCTTCAACTTCGGCTGCTCGCCGACGACGCCGGGTCCGCGCACCTCCTCGCGATGGCCGTTGGCGTCGGTGATTTGCCAATGACGGTGGGTCAGTTGCACGGTTCTGTCGCCGTCATTGGCGATTTCAATCGTGTACGACCAGAAATAGCGGTCTTCGTCCGGCTCGGATCGCTCCGCCAGATATTTTGGACGCACGGTGACTTTGATGTTGTTG
>JBEKSH010000119.1:0-7081 GCA_049517235.1 Roseiarcus sp.
CATGGCGACAAGCCGTTCGACGCCGCCTTCATGCAGGCGACGTTCGACAGCTACTGGAATTACGCGCAATACGTAACCGGCTGGACCAACGCCCTGCTGCAGCCGCCGCCCCCGCATGTGCTCAATCTGCTGGGCGCCGCGCAAAGTTTTCCCGTCCTGGCCAAACGGATCGCCAACGGGTTCAACCAGCCGCTGGACTTCTTCCCCTGGTTCGCCGTGCCCGAAGAGGCCGATCGCTATCTGAAGCAGCTTGCCGCGTGAACGCCGTCCGATAACCCAGGGTCGACCAAACGGGGGCGCGGGAATGGCGGCCGACTATGTGATCGTGGGCGGCGGCGTCAACGCGCTCGTCGCGGCGGCTCTGCTGGGCAAGAAGGGCAAGCGGGTTCTGGTGCTGGAGCGCAACGATCGCATCGGCGGCTGCATCCGGACCGAGGAAATCACCGCGCCCGGCTTTGTCCACGATGTCATGGCGACGACTTTCGTGCTGTTCGTCACCTCGCCCGCCTATGGCGCCCTGGCGAGCGATCTGGCGGCGCGCGGGCTTGAATTCGCCCATTCGGAATTTCCGACCGGCGTTCTGCTGCCCGACGGCCGGCATCAGATTTTCTCGATGGACCGCGCGCGCAACGTCGCCGCCTTCGACGCGCTCGCAGCAGGCGACGGCGCGCGCTTTGCGGCGGACATGGCCCGGCTTGGCGCGGACGCGCCATTTCTGTTCTCGCTGCTGGGCGGTTCGCTGTGGTCCTGGGGCATGCTGCGGATCGTGGCGCGCGAAGCCTGGAAGCGCGGGCCGCGCGGCCTCGCGGCGTTTTTTGGGGAAGCGCTCGTCACCGCCCGCGCCTGGCTCGAACAGCGCTATCGCGCGCCATTGTTCCGGGCGCTGTGGGCGCCCTGGGTGCTGCTTACCGGCCTCGGCCCGGAAAGCGCCTATTCCGGGCAGATGGCCAAGGTGATCGCCTTTGCGCTCGAGGCGGCCGGCGCGCCGATCATCAAAGGCGGCGCCGCAAAGCTGCTGCTGGCGTTCGAGGCGCTGATCAAGGACCACGGCGGCGAAATCCGCACCTCGGCCGATGTCGCCTCGATCCTCATCGACGGCGCCGGCGCGGCGCGCGGCGTAAAGCTCGCCGACGGAACCGAAATCGCCGCCGAGCGCGGCGTGATCTGCTCGGTCACGCCGAACCAGCTCTACGAGCGGCTGCTGCCCGGCGGCGCGAAGCCGCCCGACGTCGCCGACAGCCTCGCCGGCTATCGCTACGGCAAGGGCGACATGCAGATCCATTATGCGCTGAAATCCCCGCCCAGGTGGCGCGATCCGGAGCTTGCGAAAGTCGCGCTGCTGCATCTGACGTCCGGTCTCGACGGCGTTTCAAAAGCCGCGAACGAAGCCGAGCGCGGCATGCTGCCCGCCGAGCCGACGATCTGCGTCGGCCAGCCGACCGCGCTCGATCCAAGCCGGGCGCCCGAAGGCGCCGCCATTCTGTGGCTGCAGCTTCCCGAAGCGCCGCGCTTCATCAAGGGCGACGCGGCGGGCGAGATCGCGCCGCCGGCGGACGGGCGCTGGAGCGAGGAAATCCGCGAGCGTTTCGCCGACCGCGTCGAAGCGTTGCTCGCGCATCACATCGACGGGTTCCGCGACCTTGTGATCGCGCGCAGAGCGTATTCGCCCGCCGATCTCGAACGCCTGAACGTCAATCTGGTCGGCGGCGATCCCTATGGCGGCTATTGCGGGATCGACCAGTTCTTCCTCTGGCGCCCGCTGCCCGGCTCGGTCAACCACAAGACGTCCGTGCCGCGCCTCTATCACATCGGCGCCTCGACACATCCGGGACCGGGGTTGGGGGGCGGATCGGGCTTCCTCATCGCGCAGGCGCTGGGGTGACGCTCCGGGACCGCGACCGTCCCGGTCGCTCTTGCCGTGCGCCAGCCTGGCCCTCGCGATTTCAAGGGCGGGCGGGACGCCCGCGCTCCCAAACTACAGCGTCTCGATCGTCTTCAGCATGCCGTCGAGCGCGATCCCGTCCTCGTCGAGCAACGCCGCCTGGACCAGTCGGCGCAGCCAATCGGCGCCGTCGGCGCGGGCGGCCAGTTTCGGCAGCGCGCTGATCACCCGATCATATTTCGACAGGCCGCGCGCGTGCGTGTCGGAATAGCCTTTCACGAGCCGGCGCGCCGCCAGAATCTGCACCGCCAGATCGTAGTTGGCGCCGGCGTGCCGCGCCACGAGTTCGAGCCAGGCTTCCATATGCGCGCGCTCACAACGGTGGCGCAAGGTCCCGCGCCGGAACCGGCGCAGCGACGACAATAGATAAAGCGCCAGAAACCAATGCACGCGCCCCGTCTGGACTCGCCGGCCCTTGTTGACGACGCGGTCGATCGCCGCCACCAGCCGCGGGCGCCGCTCGATCCAGCCGCCGACGCCCGCCGGCAGCAGCCCGACGAGTTCGTCGGCGCGGGGGTGCATGTATTCGGTCGTGTAGACGAGCTGATCGGGCTTCGCCTGAACCTCGTCGCGGATGCGCGCGAGGCGCTTCGACCGCGTCTTGAGGTCGGCGACGACGATCACGTCGTCATAGGCCATCGCGACGGCGAGATGCTTGGCGGCTTTGTCCGTCAGCGCGTGTCCCCGCGTAGCGCCGCCCGCCTTTTCATCGAGGGCCAGGATTTTCGCGACCCGGTCGAGATATTCCGCGGCATAGGCGGGGTCCTGAAAATCGACGAGACGTTTGACGCCCGCAAACAGGATCGGATGAACGCCCGGCGGAAAATCCCTCGCGATGCGGCCGACCAGCGCGTCGAGCTGCGGATGGCCGGCAGATTTGGGCAGCGGATCGAACCGTTTGGGCGGCGTGCGCGATAGAGGCTCGGCGGCGGGTCTGGCCCGCGCCCGCTCGAAACCAGCGGCGAAAGCTTCCAGACTCGGCTCGATCCCCTTGCCGCCCGCCGCGATCACCGCCTCGAAGGCTTCGCGCGGAAACGGCAGCACATCGGCGCCCGCCAGCGCGCCGAACATCGTCGCGGAAATCACGCTGCCGTGCCTGAGCGCCAGCGCCTCCATGTCGAAAGAAACGGTTCGCCTGGCGGCGACGCCGGCGGCCTCGGTCACTGCGTGCGGGTCGCCGATTCCATCGCCGGGCGTCGCCTTTTCGGCGACGGCGAAGGAGCGGTGCGTCGAGGCGATCAGCACCGTCTTTTCCGGCGTGACGAGGCCGCGCAACATCGAGCGCCCGGCCTCCATCAGTTCGGCCGCCAGTACGATGTCCACATCGCCCGGCGAGGGCATCAACGACAGAACCGGCGCAAGCCCGTCCTTGGCCGGCAGCATCTCGATATAATAGATCGTCGCGCCCGTCCGCTGGGCGACGCCGGGCACCGACGTCGATTGGGCGCACCAGCCGCGGGATTCGGCGAGCGCGACGATCCAGTCGCTGAGCACGCCGCCGCCCTGCCCGCCCATCGCGAGCACGGCGAGCGAGATCGGTTTGTCGGTGTCGAGCCTGAACGCTTCGGGTTGCTGGGCAGTCGCGTCGAGCATGGCGTCACGAGGCGAAGACGACGCGCCGGGCTTCGCGGCGGCGCTGCAGGAAACCGATGACCGCGCCGCGCAACCTCGCCAGACGCAGGTCCCAGCGGCTCGGGTTGTGGATGATGTCGGCGCGATAGAAGGACGGGCACAGCACGGCGGCCTCGGCCACCTCGCCGCAATTGCCGCAGCCGACGCAGGTATTGTCGACCGCCGCCACCGGATCGTCCTTCAGCGGGTCGTCGCTGTGCTTGACCGACAGCGAAGGGCAGCCGGACAGACGGATGCAGGCGTGGTCGCCGGTGCAGATGTCCGCGTCGACGCCAAAGCGCTCCTTGACCCTGCGCTTGCCGTCCTTGACCGCTTGTGCGAATAGCGGCTTCACCCGACGCTGCTTGTTGAGCGAACATTCGGACGAGGCGACGATGATCTTGGGACCTTCCTCCGGGCTGGTCAGCGCCTCGCGCAACGTGTCGCGCATCTTGCCGACGTCGTAAGTGCGATCGATCTGCCGGACCCATTTGGCCCCGACCCCCTTCACCGCGTCGACAATGCTGTTGTTGGTCTCGCGCCTGCCGTTGAAGGCGCGCGAGGACGGGATGTCCTGCCCGCCGGTCGCGGCGGAATAGTAGTTGTCGACCACCAGGATGACGCCGTTGTGCTTGTTGAACACGGCGTTGCCGACCGACGACGCCAGGCCGTTGTGCCAGAAGCCGCCGTCGCCCATGATCGAGATCGCGCGCTTGTCGGATTCCACGTTGAAAGCCGACGCCGACGCGGGGCCAAGGCCGTAGCCCATCGTCGTGGCGCCGATGTTGAACGGCGGCAGGATCGAGAAGAGGTGGCAGCCGATGTCGGCCGCCACGTGATGCGGTCCGAGCTCCTTTTCCACCAGCTTCATCGCCGCGAAGATCGGCCGCTCCGGGCAACCCGTGCAGAAACCCGGCGGGCGCGCCGGCACCACTTCGCTCAACGCCTTGACCTTCGGATTGGCGAGGATCGCGGAAGGGTCGGGCAGCGGCGGCCGGTTGCCAAGCATCGGCGGGGCGAACAGATCGAGGAAGCGGCGGATTCCCGCCGCCATGACCGGGGCGGTATATTCGCCGGCGCGCGGAAACACGTCCTTGCCGGAAACCCTGGTCTGGATGTCGCGGCGGCGAAGCACCGTGTTGAGCGAAAGCTCGATGAATTCGGGCTGGCCCTCCTCCACCATCAGCACCGCCTTCTTGCCGCCGCAGAAGGCGGCGATCTCGTCGTCGATCAGCGGATAGGCGACGTTCATCACGTAGAGCGGAACGGCGCTGCGGCCATAGACGTCGGCAAGGCCGAGCTGTTGCAGCGCGCGCATCACGCCGTTGTACATGCCGCCTTGCAGGATGATTCCGACCTCGCCGCCATCTGGTCCGAAGCGCTCGTTGAGCTTGCGCTGCTTGATGAAATTGACCGCCGCCGGCCAGCGCTTGTCGATCTTCTCCTTCTCGTGCGCGAAGGAGGCGGGCGGCAGCACGATGCGGCCGGCGTCACGCGACGGGCTCTCCAGCGCCTCGCGCAGCGTATAGGCCGGGCGCTTGTTGTCCTTGGCGATGAAACGGCCATGGACGTGGCAGGTCCGGATGCGCACCTCCACCATCACCGGCGTGTTCGATATTTCCGACAGTTCGAAGGCGGCCTCGACCGCGCGGACGATCGAAGGCAGGTCGGGGCGAGGATCCAGCAGCCAGATCTGCGACTTCATCGCGAAGGCGTGGCTGCGCTCCTGCATAATCGAGGAGCCTTCGCCATAGTCTTCGCCGATGATGATCACCGCGCCGCCGGTAACGCCGCCCGAGGCGAGGTTCGACAGCGCGTCCGAGGCGACATTGGTGCCGGCCGTCGACTTCCACGCCACCGCGCCGCGGATCGGATACATCACCGAGGCGGACAGCATCGCGGCGGCGGTCGCCTCAGACGCCGACGTCTCGAAATGGACGCCGAGCTCCTCCCTCAACCCGGCGGCGTCGGACAACACGTCCATCATATGCGAGATCGGCGCGCCCTGGTAACCGCCGACGTAGGAGACGCCCGATTGCAGCAGCGCCTTGGTGATCGCCAGAATGCCCTCGCCCTTGAATTCCTCGCCCTCGCCGAGCCGGAGGTCTTCAATCTCGCGCGCGAAAGACCGTTCCGCCATGCTGGAAATCCTCCGAAGAGCGAGCGCCTGGCGCATCTAGCGCACGGGACGTCAATATTTGCAAAATCATATTGGCTCGCCAAGCCCTGTCAATCCGGCGGCTTGCCGCCGCGGCGACGGCGCAATGAACACCGGCGCGGAAGCGTTGCGTTGCGATCCGCCGCCGCATGCCGCGTCGGCCTCCCGGCTGATCGTCTGCACGGCCGACTCCAAACAATGTATCGGAATATTTCAATCGCCGGCTAGTGGTAAAAGTCTGGCGCTAGGCGCGCGCGCGGCAAGCGACCGGAGTCGACTCGAAGCCGTCGCCGGTGGCCACCGTCCGACCGGCCGAGATTGGCCGAAAGCGGAAAGCCTGCTTTGGAGCAAGGGGAACGAAAAGCTGATAAGGCATAGGCCGGGAGCTGCAGAAACGCCGGCGAACAAATCTATTCAAGAAGCGGCGCTTGAACGCCTCACCAAAGTCGATGCGCCTTGGTGACCGACGCCGATTCGCCGCGGTCACGGACGCAGCGACCAAAGGCGAGGAGGTCTCGATTAACAAGGCGCGCAAGTTCAAGGTGCTTCTGCAACTGGTCGGAGTAGCGTAACTTGAGGCGGCGTCACGGTTTAGTCTGGCGGCCAGGCGCATGCGATGACAAGCGTAAGACGAGGATAAGTTTGTGATCTTGACGGCGATCCGGAGCTTCCTCGACCGTCCAGACGGCGTCATCTTCGTCGGCTCAGGCATCTCCCGCTGGGCCGGCTTGCCTAGCTGGCAGGGGATGATAGAGGAACTTGCCGAATTTCTGGACGCGAATGGCGAAAGTTCCGCACTAGTCCGACACGAGGCGGCTGGCGGCGATCTGCTCCAGGCCGCAAGCTATGGCTTCAGCAAGCTCACGCCCCCGGGAATCGGCGAGTTCGTCCGCAAGGCAGTCCGATTGGGATCGGCCAAACCATGCGAAATTCACAAGGCCATCGTCGAACTTGGGCCCACCTGCTACATCACCACCAACTACGACGATCTGATCGAACAGGCGCTGCGCGAGTGGCAGCCGGACGCCTTCTATCCGGCGCCCGTCACCAACGGGCACCTCGTCGAAATCGCCGATATCCTGAGCGCACGGTCGTCGCATTTCATCTTTAAGCCGCATGGCGATGCAACCGACGCCGCCAGCATTGTGCTGACCCGGGAGCAATATCGAAAGCTGCTACCCGATGGCGAGCGGCACGGAGCGCTTGAGGCGCTCAAGACGCTGCTTGTGACCAGGCCAGTCCTCTACCTAGGCTTTGGCCTTCGCGACCCGGACTTTCTCTACGTACGCGATCTGTTGCTGAACACCTTTCAGGGCGCGACCCGCGACCACTATGCAATAATGTCCGATATCCACGACGATGAGCCCGAT
>JBEKSH010000120.1:0-7073 GCA_049517235.1 Roseiarcus sp.
GCCCGACAACCTTTGGGTCAAGGACGTCGACAGCCGCTTCGTCATCGCCAACCAGGTCACGGCGGAGCGGATGGGTTTTGCCGGGGCCGGCGACCTGATCGGCAAGACCGACCTCGAACTCCTCCCGACGGAGATCGCCGGTAAGTTCTTCGCTGACGAACAGCAAATCGTCCGCTCCGGACAGCCAATGATCGACTTGGAGGAATGCGTATTCGGCGCCTCGGGCGCCAAAACCTGGATCCTGACGACGAAAGTGCCGCTGCGTAACGATCGCAACGAAATCTTCGGCGTGGCCGGAATCTCGCGCGACATCACTGAGCGCAGGCTGGCGGAGGCCCTGCGCGACGGGCAGGCGAAAGTTCTCGAGATGATCGCGATGAGCGCCCCGCTGGAAGATGTGCTCGATCATCTCACGCGCCTTGTCGAATCCCAGTTGACAGGGATATTCGGCTCCGTCCTGCTGCTTGACAAAGACGGGATTCATTTGAAGCACGGCGCGGGGCCAAGCTTGGCGGAGGCTGATCCGAGGGCTGTCGACGGCGTGCGCGTCGGTCCAAAAGCGGGGTCGAGCGGGACTGCAGTCCATCGGCGTGAAGCGGTTTCGGTCGCAGACATCATGTGCGATCCGCTCTTGGAAGATTATCGCGAATTGGCCGCGGCGCGTGGCTATCGTTCATGCTGGTCGACGCCGATCTTGTCGCATCAAAGCGCGGTGTTGGGCATCCTGGCGATGTGTTCGACAACCGCGCGCGAACCGACCGAGGCCGAGACACGGCTCGCCAATGTCGCGACGCGTATCGCCGGCATCGCGATCGAGCGCAAGCTGGCCGAAGAGCGCATTCACTTCATGGCCAATCACGATGCGCTGACCGGGCTTCCCAACCGCACTCTGCTCAAGGACCGTCTCGAGCAGGCAGTGCTGCACGCGCAGCGATACGACCGCTGGGTGACGGTCGTGTTCATCGACCTGGACAATTTCAAATTCGTCAACGACAGCCTGGGCCACAATGCCGGCGATGAACTCCTGAAGCTCGTCGCGAGCCGGATGGTCGAATGCGTGAGGGCGACCGACACGGTGGTGCGGCTAGGCGGCGATGAATTCGTCGTTCTTCTCGTCGATCAACCCAAGAATGCGGACATTATCACTGCGACTTTGCAAAAGCTCAGAATGGCGATTGCGGAGACCGTTCATCTCGAAGGACATGATCTTAGGGTGACCGGCAGCATAGGTATCGCAAACTATCCCAACGGCGGAACGGACGCCGACGCACTGCTGGCCAACGCCGATGCGGCGATGTACCGCGCCAAGGAAATCGGCCGCGACAATTTCCAGTTTTACACGCCGGAGCTGAACACCAAGGTCCACGAAAAATTCCTGCTGCAAGAGGAATTGCGAAACGCCGTCGTTCGCTCCGAGTTCGTCCTCATTTATCAGCCGCAAGTCGACCTGCGAACGGGACGCATCTTCGCCGTCGAAGCGTTGATCCGTTGGCGGCACCCGACTCTGGGCGTGATTTCGCCAATCAAGTTCATCCCGATGGCGGAGGAATCAGGGCTGATCGTGCCGATCGGCGACTGGGTGTTGCACGAAGCCTGTCGGCAAAACAAGGCCTGGCAGGACGCGGGGCTGCCGCTCGTGACCATGTGCGTGAATGTGTCGGCGCGGCAATTCAGAGAAAAGAGCTTGATCGGCGGGGTCGTCAGCGCCCTACGCGAAAGCGGGCTGGACGCCAAATATCTTGAGCTGGAGCTGACCGAAAGCCTGATCATGCAGGACGTCGAACAGGCGGTCGCGACAATGAAGGAATTGCAACGCCTCGGCGTTCAGCTTTCGATCGACGATTTCGGGACCGGCTATTCCAGCCTCGCGGCGCTGAAGACCTTTCCAGTCGCCCGGCTGAAAATCGATAAGTCGTTCATCGACGATCTCCCCAGCAATGAGAACGACAGGGCGGTCGCCAGCGCGGTGATATTGCTGGGCCAGAAGTTGAATCTGAGGGTCATCGCCGAAGGCGTCGAGACGGACGAACAGGTTGCGTTCCTGCGCGAAAACAATTGCGATGAAATGCAGGGCTATCACTTCAGCAAACCGATCCCGCCGAAGGAGATCGCGAAATTGCTCAGAGCGGCTCAGGACGAACCCAAACATTGACGGTGGGCGCCGGCTGCGAAAAACCGCCCCGATAGACGAAACAACCGGCGCTTCGTTTCGTCACGCGTCTCTTGAACAAAGGCGCCTTCACAAACCTTGCCCATTGACTGCCGCCGTCAACCGCTCGACGGAGGCCCGCAGGGACGGCAATTGCGGCGCGATTTCCAGGGCCCGCCGATAGGCGCGCAGCGCCTCATCGCGAAAGCCTCTGCGCTCCAGGATCATCCCCATGCCGGACAAGGCGCCGAAATGGCGCGGCTCAAGGATTAGCACATGCGCGATATCGGCCATCGAACCCTGGTCGTCGCCCGCAAGATGGCGCACCGTCGCGCGCTTGTTCCAGGCCTCCGCCCAGTCCGGTTGCAGGATAACGATCTTGTCGAGCAGCGCCAACGAGGTTTCGAGACTGTGCGTCCCGATCGCCGCGATGGCGCGGGCCATCAGAAAATCGCCGGTGTTCGACCCTGAATCGAGTTGCAGCCGATCGATCGCGAGCACAAGCCCATTGGTCTCGGCGACGTCTGTCGAGGCGGCGAGACGGGCGAACAGATCATCGAGCTTTTGCCGTCGCATTTGCGCGGGCGGCAGCGGCTCCGGCCGGGCCGCGCTGGAAACGCCGTCGGTTGGCGCTCCCGCGGAATCCTCTCCCCCGCGCGGCTCGGAATTGGAAACGACGACGCACGGACGCCGGGCGGCCGGCGGCGCGACGGCGCGCGGGGCGTTGCTCATGCAACCGACGCCCTCGGCGCTCGCCGGTGCGGCGGCGCTGACAAGCCCCGCGAAAAAGGCGATGAAAACGACGCGACCAAGCCCAACCATGCCGGCAGCTTACGTCGCGGCGCGCTCCGGGTCAAAGCGCCGCGTCGCGGACGCTTTCTGGCGGAGGTCGCAACTGAGCGAGCGTCTTCCCGGATGAAGCAGCGCGCCGCCGTCCGGCAGTCTCAGCCCTGGCGGGCCTTAAAACGCTTCTGGGTCTTGTTGATAATATAGACGCGGCCCTTGCGGCGCACGATCTGGTTATCGCGATGGCGGCCACGCAAGGATTTCAGGGAGTTGCGGACTTTCATGGGTCACCCGGGTGAATGCGGCCGGCGGGCTTGACCCACGGCTCCAAATTCGCGAGCGGCTGCTATGCCCGATTATCCGGCGCCGATCAAGCCGGAAATGGCCGGCCGAGCGGCCGGCTTGAAAAATGCGCCGCCAAGCGCCAGTCTGCGAATATCTCATCTGGCGCGTGTCAAGCGGACCGGCGCGTCCCAAGCGCGCAGCGACCGGCCTCGCGACGCGCCCGGGCGTGGCGAGCCGAGGAGAAAAGCCATGTTCAACAAGATCATCGTCGCCATCGATCTGGCCGACCCCTCGCCGACGCCTAAGGGGCTCGCCCAGGCCGTCGAACTGGCCGCGGCGAGCGGAGGCCTGTTGCGGCTCGTCAATATCCAGCCGCTCATGCCGGCGACCTTCATGGAATATGTTCCCGCCGATTTCGACGCCGAGCAGGAGAAGCGCGCGCGGCTCGCGTTGCAGGAAGTCGTCGCCGCCGTCCAGTTGCCCAAGGAGCGTGTTTCCGGCGGGGTGCGCGTCGGCGGCATCTACCACGAGATACTCGCCGAGGCGGCGGATTGGGGCGCCGATCTTATTGTCGTCGGCTCGCATCGACCGGTCGTCGCCGATTATCTCCTCGGCTCGAACGCCAAGACCATCGTGCGCCACGCTCTATGCTCGGTGCTGGTCATGCGCAGTTGAGCGCGGCTCCGTCGCTCGGGCCTACCGCGTCAGCGCCCGCATCGCTCCTTCCAGCCCGTCCGGGGTCAGCGCGAACATGCGGTCCTGAAAAATCCTGGCGATCATGCCCGCCGATTGCGAATAGGTCCATTGAGTCTGCGGCGTCGGGTTGATCCAGACCGCGCGCGGCCAGGCCCTGAGCGCCCGTTGCAGCCAGACCTCGCCGGGCTCGGGATTGACATGCTCGACCGAGCCGCCGGGCATGGCGATCTCGTGCGGGCTCATCGCGGCGTCGCCGACGAAAATCACGCGATAGTCGCGCGCATAGGTGTTGATGAGGTCTTGCGTCGGCGTGCGCTCGGCGTGGCGGCGGCGATTGTTTTTCCACACGCTCTCATAGAGACAGTTGTGGAAATAGAAATGCTCGAGCCGCTTGAACTCGCTGCGCGCGGCTGAAAATAGGTTTTCGGCCGCCTCGACGTGCCAGTCCATCGAGCCGCCGACATCGAGGAACAGCAGAACCTTAACGGCGTTGCGGCGCTCGGGCCGCAACTGCACGTCGACGTAGCCCTTGGCGGCGCTGCCCCGGATCGTGGCGTCGAGGTCGAGTTCGTCGGCCGCGCCCTCGCGTGCGAAGCGCCGAAGGCGGCGCAGCGCGATCTTGACATTGCGCGGCCCCAGTTCTTCCGAACCGCTGAAGTCCTTGAAATCGCGCCGGTCCCAGACTTTGACGGCGCTGCGGTTGCGGCCCTCCTTCTGGCCGATGCGAACCCCTTCGGGGTTGTCGCCATAGGCGCCGAACGGCGAAGTCCCCGCCGTGCCGATCCATTTGGAGCCGCCCTGGTGGCGCCCCTTCTGCTCGGCCAGACGCTCGCGCAGCGTCTCCATCAGTCTCTCGAAACCCATCGCCTTGAGCTGCGCCCTTTCCTCGGGCGACAGATAGCGCTCGGCGAGCTTGCGCAGCCATTCCTCGGGGATGTCTTGCCGCTCGACCGCCTGGGTCAACGAGGCGATGCCCTTGAACGCGGCGGCGAACACCACGTCGAACTTGTCGAGATTGCGCTCGTCCTTGACGAGCAGCGCGCGCGACAGATGATAGAAGTCCTCGACGGATTTGTCGGCGAGATCGCATTCCAGCGCCTGCATCAGCACGAGATATTCGCGCGGGGTGACCGGCACGTGCGCTTGGCGCAGCGAGGCGAAGAACGACAGGAACATCGGAGCGAACACGCCGTGATCGTTGGAAGCGGCGATCAAGCCCCATCGCGGGCGAGGCGCCAAGGAAAATATTTGGAAAGCGCGCCGGGGACTTGCGAATGCGCGAAACGGCGCAAAGGGCGTTTGGCTAAGTGTTTGATATTGCGGGGGCGGTAAAAGGCTCCCTCCAAACATTTCCAAATTTCTATTCGGCGAAAATGAGCAATATCAACGCGTTGAGGGCGAAAAAATTTGGAAAATTGAATTTCGGGTTTCCCGGGAGGCGCGTCCGAGCTTTTGTCGAGCGGGCAAGCTTCATTAAATAGAAGCATAGCACGGCTTTGCCTTATCAGAGAGAATTTGTCGATAAGTCGCGCATCGTCGGCGCCATAGGGCAGGCGAGGGTCAGAAAACGCGCTCCGGTGCGGCAAGCGTCGCCAAGAGTGCGCTGACGCCGAATTCCCGATTCCGGAATTCGAAAGCGGCTCGCTGAGGTCGACCGCCAACGCGCCGCGCGATGGTTGACCGTCGAGGAGGCGAAGGCCTCCCGCGCCCTCTCGTGCGCCCCCCACAGCTCCGATCAAGCGGCGAAAAAGAGCTTTGCAAAGCCGTCGTTAACCGAATTTAAGTCATTTACCCGCATAGGTTGTATGTATCAGTTACAAACTACCTGCGGAAGTAATGCGAGTGGAACTATCGCAATGGGCAGTCCGGCCGCCATCCAGGATAGGCTCGTCGCCATCCGGCCATCCCATGGCGGCGCCGCTGCGAGCCTGCGGGGCGTCATGAACAAGCCTGGCCGGCGGAACTTGGCGGAGGCCGAGCCCGACAATGGCGCCCGCTTCTGTTTCCCGCCGGAACCCGAGGCGAAACATTGAACAAGAGAACGATCTTGCTTGTCGAGGACAATCCAGACGATGAAGCGCTAACACTGCGCGCGTTGCGCAAGCAAGAGATCGTCAGCGAGATCGTTGTGGTCCGCGACGGTTCCGAGGCTATCGATTACCTGTTTGCGACGGGGACGCATGACGGCCGCGACCCGAAACAATTGCCGCATTTGGTGCTGCTCGACCTCAAACTGCCAAAGGTCGACGGCATCGGGGTGCTGCTGCGAATCCGTTCTTCGGAGATCACCCGTCTGCTGCCTGTGGTGGTCCTGACATCGTCGAACGAGCAGATCGATCTGGTCAAAAGCTATATATCCGGCGCCAACAGCTATGTGCGCAAGCCGGTCAATTTTGAAGAATTCATCGAAGTCACGCGGCAGATCGGTCTCTATTGGCTGAATGTCAATCAAGCGGCGATGCATTACTACGCGCCAATTCGACGTGAGGACTAGAAAAACCGCAAAATTAATTCTTAATCAGGCACACGCGCCGCCGTCTTGCGCGCAACTCGAGAAATAGAAAAGCACGATCGATGCCGCCAGCACATCTAAAACGCGTGATGCATGTGGATGACGAGGATGACATCCGCGAGGTGACCAATTTAGCCCTCGACTCTATCGGGAACTATACGGTCTGTTCTTGTAAGTCCGGCGCGGATGCGCTCGCCACACTTTCCAGATTCTCGCCAGAGATCATTCTTCTCGATGTAATGATGCCCATGATGAGCGGTCCCGATGTCCTGCGCGCCCTCCGGAAGATGCCGCGGGGCATCGGCATTCCGGTGGTGTTCATGACCGCCAGGGTCCAATCGAAAGACATCGACGCCCTCAAAGCTCTTGGCGCGATCGATGTCATTCAGAAGCCATTCGATCCCCTGGCCCTATCGGACCAGGTCGCGAAAATCTGGGCGCGCCATGTCCGCTCCTGACGGCTTGGACATTGAAGATCGCCTAGCGCGCATTCGCAAGTCCTATGGCGCGACTCTTCATGACAAGATCGAACGTCTCCAGCGAGCAGCGAGAGATTTTCATCCCAAGGACGAGAAGCAAACCCGCCTTTCTCTCGAGGAAGCGCGGGCGCTTTCCCACAATGTCGCCGGTTCCGCGCCCACCTTT
>JBEKSH010000121.1:0-7043 GCA_049517235.1 Roseiarcus sp.
ATCGGGAACAGGTAGAGATCCGTCGCGCGCACGCGGACGGGCGAACAGGCGAGCGCGACGACGACCACCAGCGCCGTCGCCGCCAACTTGAGGAGATGCCCGCTCGCTTCGATGGGGAACGGCGTCCAGGCCAGTGACAGCGCGGCCCAGGCGACGAGCGCGAGGCTGACCCGTCCGAGCGGCGACCACAAGGCGCCCCGCAGCAGCGCCGCGACCCCTTTGGCCGGGTTGAGCATGGCGGCGACCAGCAGAAGCGCGACGCCGATCGGGAAAAACAAGAAAATTGCGCGCGGCGAAAGCGCTTCCGCGCAGGGCGAACCGAGCGCCAAAACGACGAATCCGAGCCGCTGCAACAGGCGCGCGGCGTCCTCTGCGCCGTCACTGGAGGCGGGAATCGAGAAATTGGCCATTCTTGCGGGTCTCGCGCGGCCCGCTCATCATATCGCACCGCAGCGAGGAACACTGTGGGAGTTCGGCAACAGTCTCGTTGCAATATTGACACGGAAGGCAAGGGTCGAGCCGTGGCGCGCGGTAAACCCGCCACGATAAATCGCGCCGATCATCCCGCCGGGGATCGGCAGGCGCGACGGCGATGCCACCCGGCCTTTCTGTCCTTGAAACGGCCTGGTCGAAAGCAGGCGCGGCGCAAGTCGCTGCGCCGCGCCCGCTGGTCTGGCATCGTTGCGCGCGCTTATTGCGCCATCGCCTTGTCGATCACCACATTCGTGAAGGCGCCCGTCGGTTCCTTCGAAATCACTGGATCCGAACCGCCGGTCAGCAGGGTCGCAACCGTGCGCTTATAGTCGGAGGGGTCGAGCTTGCCGTCCGAGCCCGCGGTGAGCTTGTTGATCTCACCCATCATCTGCTGTTGGTGATGCTCGGTCTGGGCGCCGGTCGCGTCATTGTCGAGCACGATTTTGGCCGCCGCGTCCGAATTCGCCCGCGCCCACGCCCAGCCCTTCATCGAGGCTTTGACGAAGCGCGCCATCTTGTCGACGAAAGCAGGGTCCTTCAACTTGTCTTCCATCACGTACAGGCCGTCTTCCAAGGTGGCGACGCCCTGGTCCTCGTATTTGAAGACGACGAGCTGTTCGGGCTTGTAGCCGGCGTCGATGACCTGCCAATATTCGTTGTAGGTCATGGTCGAAATGCAGTCGGCCTGCTTCTGCAGCAAGGGATCGACGTTGAAGCCCTGCTTGAGCACTTTGACGCCGCCGGGCGAGCCGTCGGTCTTCAGGCCTAGCTTGCCCATCCAGTTGAGGAACGGATATTCATTGCCGTAGAACCAGACGCCGAGCGTGCGGTTCTTCAGATCGGCCGGCGCCTTCACGCCGGTCTCGGCGCGACAGGTCAATTCGAGACCCGAATGCTTGAAGGGCTGCGCGATATTGACCATCGGGACGCCTTTTTCGCGGGTCGCCAGCGCGGCGGGCATCCAGTCGACGACGACATCGGCGCCGCCGCCCGCCAGCACCTGCTCGGGCGCCACGTCGGGGCCGCCCGGCTTGATCGTGACGTCAAGTCCGACGTCCTTATAGAAGCCCTTGTCCTTGGCGACGTAATAGCCGGCGAACTGCGCCTGCGTCACCCATTTGAGCTGCAGCGTCACCTTGTCGGCGGCCTGCGCGGCGCCGGCGGCCAACAGCGCGGCTGTTGCGATCAATGCTCCGATAGTTTTTTTCATCGACTTCCTCCTCCTGCTTACGAACTTAGCTCAAGCGCCCCCCTGGCGATAAGAAGCGTGCCAGAACGTCACGCGGCGCTCGATCCGCGCGACGATTCCATAGAACGCCGACCCCGCCAGCGCCGCGACGACGATGGTCGCCCAGACCATGTCGATGCTCATGTGGCCGACTTCGGTGCTGATGCGAAAACCCATGCCGACGGTCGGCGTGCCGAAAAATTCCGCGACGATGGCGCCGATCATCGCCAAGGTCGTGTTGATCTTGAGCGCATTGAAGACGAACGGCAAGGCGGCGGGCAGTCGCAGCTTGGCGAGCGTTTGGCCATAGCTCGCGCCGTAGGTCTTCATGAGATCGCGTTCCATCAGCCCCGCGCTGGCCAGGCCCGCCACCGCGCTCACCAGCATCGGGAAGAAGGTCATGATGACGACGACGGCGGCTTTGGACTGCCAGTCGAAGCCGAACCACATCACCATGATCGGCGCGACGCCGACGATCGGCAACGCCGAGACGAGATTGCCGAGCGGCAGCAATCCGCGCTGCAGGAACGGCGAGCGGTCGATGAGGATGGCGACGAGAAGACCGGCGCCGCTGCCGATGACGTAGCCGGCGACGACGCCCTGGATGGTTTGCGCGAAATCGGCGGCGAGCGTCGGGATCGAATGGGCGAGGCGCCAGAAAATGGCCGTAGGGGCGGGCAGGATGATGGAGGGCACGCCGAGCCCGCGCACGATCAGCTCCCAGGCGACGAGCACGCCTGCGCCGAACAGCGCGGGCGGCGCGAGGCCGGAAGCTGCGCGCGCGCTCATTGCGCGAAGCCCATGCGGCGCGAAACGATACGGTCGGCAAGACCGATTAGTCCCACCAGCGTCGCGGACAGCGCCGCCGCCGCGAACAACGCCGCCCAGATTTGCACCGTCTGGCCGTAATAGGAGCCCGCCAGAAGCCGCGCGCCGAGGCCGCCATCCTCGCTCTTGGTGACTTCGGCGACAACCGCGCCGACGAGCGCGGCGGCAACGCCAATCTTCATGCTGGCGAAGAAGAACGGCGCGCTCGCCGGCGCGCGCAGCTTCAGGAACGTCTGCGTCCGCGTCGCGCAATAGGTGCGCATCAGGTCGAGCTGTAGGGGATCGGGCGAGCGCAGGCCCTTGACCATGCCGACGGTGACCGGAAAGAACGACAGATAGGCGGCGATTACCGCTTTGGGGATGACGCCGGTGATATCGAATTGATTGAGGATCACCACGATCATCGGCGCCAGCGCGATGATCGGGATGGTCTGCGAGGCGACGATCCACGGCATCAGCGATGTTTCGAGGACCTTCACATTGACGATCAGTATCGCCAGCGCGATGCCCAACGTGGCGCCGATTGCGAAGCCGAGCAATGTCTCCTGCAACGTGATGAGCCCGTGATAGACGAGGCTGCGCTTGGAGCTGGGCGCAGTCTCGAACACGGTCCTGTTCAATTCCGCGACGATCTGATGGGGCGCGGGAAGCTTCGGGCGGTCCATATTGAGATCGGCGGCGGCCAGATCGCCAAGCGAATAATCCGAGCGGCCGGCGTTGGCGAACACGTCGCGCTGCAGCGGCGTGTTCATGTAAAGCGCGCCGACATACCAGATCGCGATGAGCGCGGCGACGATGATCGTGACGGGGAGGACGTTCTTCATGCGCGCGAACTCTCCTTCTCCCGCGAAGCGGGAGAAGGGGACGCGTGGCGCCGGATGAGGGCCGTTGCCATAGCGCTCTGTCGCAGGAGGGCGCGCCCGGTCGAGCCGCCCTCACCCGACCTCGCGTCGCGAGGCCACCTTCTCCGGCGTCGCGGGAGAAGGGCGACGGCGCGCTCAATCCTCATAGGAATGCCCCTCGCGCAAGCCGTGGCGCACGCGGTTGGCGACCTCCAGGAACTCCGGGGTCTCGCGTATGTCGAGCGTGCGCTCGCGCGGAAAGCCGCATTCGATGATGTCGTGGATACGCCCGGGGCGCGGCGACATCACGACGATGCGCGTCGACAGGAAGACCGCCTCGGGGATCGAATGGGTGACGAACAGCACGGTCTTCTTCGTCACGTCCCACAGACGCAGCAATTGCTCGTTCAGCTTGTCGCGCACGATCTCGTCGAGCGCCCCGAAAGGCTCGTCCATCAGAAGAAGGTCGGGATCGAAGGACAGGGCCCTGGCGATGGAGGCGCGCTGCTGCATGCCGCCCGACAATTGCCAGGGAAACTTCTTGCCGAAGCCGGTCAGATTGACCAGCTCGAGACCCCTGGCGACGCGTTCGTCGCGATCCGCCTTGGGATAGCCCATGATCTCGAGCGGCAAGGCGATGTTGCGCTCGACGCTGCGCCACGGATAAAGCGCGGGCGCCTGGAACACGTAGCCATAGGCGCGGGTGGCGCGCGCCTCGTGCGGGCTCATGCCGTTGACGCGGATGGCGCCGCCGGTCGGCGCCTCCAGATCGGCGATCGCGCGCAGCAGCGTCGTCTTGCCGCAGCCCGACGGGCCGATGAACGAGACGAACTGCCCGCGCTCCACCGCGAGGCTGATGCCGCCGAGCGCCAGAACCGGCCCGTCGGCGGTCATAAAGCTCAGCGACAGATCGGCGATATCGATGACCCTCGCGCCAACCGCGGCATTTTCATTGGTGGCGAGCGGGCTCAACATCTTATCGCGCGACGCCTTCGGCGGCGGTATGCTTCTTCCAGGCGGCGAGCGCGCGCGCTTCCGGCGGGAAGGGGTCGCGCCTGACGAACTTGCCGCGCCCCGGCTCGACCTGAATTTTGCCGTCGCGCCATGGCACCTCGCCGCGCGACAGGGTGAAACGCGGCAGACCCCGCACCTTGACGCCCTCGAAGACGTTGTAGTCGATCACCGAGAGCTGCGTGGCGGCCGAGATCGTCTTCGACGCCTTCGGGTCCCAGACGACGATGTCGGCGTCCGCGCCCGGCATGATCGCGCCCTTCTTCGGATAAAGATTGAGGATGCGCGCGATATTGGTCGAAGTCACCGCGACGAATTCGTTCATCGTCAGGCGCCCCGTCTCGACGCCGTAGGTCCACAGCACCGGCATGCGGTCTTCGAGCCCGCCCGTGCCGTTCGGGATTTTGGTGAAGTCGCCCTTGCCGAAGGCCTTCTGCGCCGTGGTGAAAGCGCAATGGTCGGTGGCGACGACTTGCAGCGAACCGGCGCGCAGGCCGTTCCAGAGGTCGTCCTGGTTCTTCTTGTCGCGAAACGGCGGCGACATCACCCGTCGCGCCGCATGCTCCCAGTCCTTGTTGTAATACTCGCCCTCGTCGAGCATGAGGTGCTGGATCAGCGGCTCGCCATAGACGCGCATGCCCTTGGCGCGCGCGCGCCTGATCGCCTCGTGCGCCTGGATGCAGGACGTGTGCACGATGTAGAGCGGGCAGCCCGCCTGGTCGGCGATCATGATCGCGCGATTGGCGGCCTCTCCCTCGACTTCGGGCGGGCGCGACAGCGCGTGACCCTCCGGCCCGGTAATGCCGGCCTTCAAGTATTTGGCTTGCAGGGAGGCGACGACGTCGCCGTTCTCGGCGTGCACCAGCGGCATCGCCCCGAGTTCGGCGCAGCGCTGGAACGAGGCGAACATCTCCTCGTCGTTCACCATCAGCGCGCCCTTGTAGGCCATGAAGTGCTTGAAGGTCGTCACGCCCTTCTCGACGACCTTGGCCATGTCTTCGCGCACCTTGTCCGACCAATAGGTGATGCACATGTGGTAGGCGTAGTCGGCGCAGGCCGCTTTCGAGCGGCGGTCCCAATCGGCCCAAGCATCCATCAGCGGTTGGCCGGCGCCTGGAATGCAGAAGTCGACGACCATCGTCGTGCCGCCGGAAAGCGCGGCCTTGGTTCCGCTCTCGTAGTTGTCGGCCGAAGTCGTGCCCATGAAGGGCATTTCGAGATGGGTGTGCGGGTCGATGCCGCCCGGCATGACGAAACATTCCGTCCCGTCGAGCGTCGTATCGCCCTTGAGGTTCGGGCCGATCGCCGCGATCTTCTCGCCTTCGACGAGAACGTCGGCCTGATAGCTGCGATCGGCGGCGACCACCGTTCCGCCTTTGATGACGAGCGACATGACTAGTTCTCCGAGAGTTGATTGAGGCTGGCGATTCTCACCCGACGATCTCCGCCTTTTCGAGCGCCGCCTGCATCAGCACGTTGGCGCCCGCGGTCGCCCATTCCCGTTTGATGTCCTCGCTCTCGTTGTGGCTGACGCCGCCGACGCAGGGCGTGAAGATCATCGAAGTGGGCGCGACGCGCGCGAGATAGCAAGCATCGTGGCCGGCTCCCGACACGATATCGCGATGCGACAGGCCGAGATGCTGGGCGGCGCGGCGCACCGCGCCGACGCAGCCTTGGTCGAAGGCGACCGGCGCGTAATAGAAGACCTGCTTGATATCGGTCGACAGGCCGATGGTCGCGGCGATTTTCTCGACGCCTTCCCGCAGCGCGGCGTCCATTTCGCTCAACGTGGCGTCGACGGGATGGCGGAAATCGACGGTCATGAACACTTCGCCGGGGATCACGTTGCGCGAATTGGGGTAGGGGTTGAGCATGCCGACCGTCGACACCGCGAGCGGCGCCTTGGACAGGCCGATTTGATTGACGAGTTCGACGATCCGCGCGGCGCCCAGCAGCGCGTCCTTGCGCCGGGGCATCGGCGTCGAGCCGGCGTGGCTTTCAAAGCCGGTCAGGCGGATCTCATACCAGCGCTGCCCCTGGCCATGGGTGACGACGCCGATGTCGATCGATTCGTCTTCCAGAATCGGACCCTGCTCGATGTGCAATTCAAAGAAAGCGTGGATCGGCCGCCCGCCGACGGGTTCGCCGCCGCGGTAGCCGATGCGCACGAGTTCGTCGCCCAGCGTCTTGCCCTCGGCGTCGACGCGCGAATAGGCGAATTCCTCGGTGTAAACGCCCGCAAACACGCCCGACGAAATCATCGCCGGCGCATAGCGCGATCCTTCCTCGTTGGTCCAGTTGGCGATCTCGATCGGGCGGCGCGTCTTGATCTTCAGGTCGTTGAGCGACCGCACGACTTCCAGCGCTCCGAGCACGCCCAGCACGCCGTCGAACTTGCCGCCGGTCGGCTGCGTATCGAGATGGCTGCCCAGCATGACCGGGGGCAGATGGTCCTCGACGCCCGCGCGGCGCGCGAACATATTGCCCATCTGGTCGACTTTGACGGCGCAGCCCTCCTTCTCGCACCAGGCGGTGAACAGTTGGCGGGCCTGCTTGTCGAGGTCGGTCAGGGTCAGGCGCTTGCAGCCGCCCTTGGGGGTGCCGCCGATCTTGGCCATTTCCATGAGCGCGTCCCACAGCCGCGGCCCATTGACGCGCAC
>JBEKSH010000122.1:0-7029 GCA_049517235.1 Roseiarcus sp.
TGGCCGCAGATAACGCCGTCGGCGCCGCGCCTGCGGGCTTCGCCCGTCAGTTCGCGTTCGAAGCCGCCAATGAAATTCACGGCGTTCTTGACCTTGAGTTTCGCCCAGGCCGAAAAGGACCAATAACGGAATCCGAGCAGGCGTCGTGCGCGATTGAAATGCCGGTTGATGAACAAGGCGACCTCATAAGCCCAGTCGCCGAAAAGCGAGAGCCACTTGGCGTGCCGCACGACAACGTCGAACTCATCGCCGTGCATGACCAGAAAGCAGCGCCCATCGGCGGTCACGTGTGTCGTGTCTTGGACGATCTTGATGCCGCCAAAAGTCAGCCCGATGAACTGACGGGCGAATTCGTCGTGATTGCCCGGCACGAAAATCATCCGAGCGCCGCGACGCACCTTGCGCAACAATTTTTGAACGACGTCGTTGTGGGCTTGCGGCCAATACCAGTCCGATTTCAGCCGCCAGCCGTCGATAATGTCGCCGACCAGAAAAATCGTGTGGGCGTCGTTGCGGCCCAGGAAATCCAGCATCAGCTCCGCCTGGCACCCGGGCGTGCCAAGGTGCAGATCCGAAATGAAGATCGTACGATAACGTGTGACGCCGTCCTGCTGTCTGCCCAATTGCGCCTCGGGTTTTCGTTCGATCAAACAACATGCCCCAGATAAAGGCCGGCATCATCGCAAATCTCTCGCATTCTGGCGTTTCAGACAAGCCTGAGCCGTTTGCACCAGGCTGTCGATGAGGGCCGGACGAGTCGACACCCGACCAAGCGCCGAGAAATGCCGAATTTTCTCTTACCGAGACTCGCGTCTCCTATGGTTTGCAGCGAACGCATGGCAATCGAACGCGTTACGCTATCGATGTAACGGGCGGTGGCCGCAGTTCCACGATTTACTGTGCTTCGTATTCGCGTCTGCGCATTTGGCCGCCGGAAGCTGTACCAGCCAACGGGGTGCGGGCGGCGGCGCTTCAGCGGGCACGAAATGGAAATCTGTCTCGGCGTTGGGCTCCGCCAATTTCGGCGTTTGTCCGGCGTTGATCCGATGCGCGCTCTGCGCGATCTGGCTCTTGGCGGCCTGCCGGAACACTTCGGTCAGTCGGAAGACCGGCGCAACGCCGCTAGCGATGATGTCGGCAGGCGCCTGGCCCGGACCGACGGGCGGCAGCTGATCGACGTCGCCAACAAATAGCAAGGCGGTTCGATCGTCGACCGCCTTCATCAAGGCGTTCATCAGGAGGATGTCGACCATGGACGTCTCGTCGACGACGAGAAGATCGCACGAGAGAGGATTGTCCTCGTTCCGTCGGAAGCCGCCGGTCTTCGGATTGGTCTCCAGCAGGCGATGGATGGTCCTGGCTTCATGGCCGGTCGCTCCCGTGATTCGCTTCGCCTCGCGTCCCGTCGGAGCGCACAGCAACAACTCGATCCTTTTGGCGCTGAGAATGCGTAAGTTAGCGTTGACCAGCGTCGTCTTGCCGATGCTAGCCCCGCGGGTGATGACCATGATTTGGATGCGAGCGCGGCGCGGACGGCGGCCTTCTGCAAATGTCCGGCGGGCGTAGTGAGCTTCCGTGCGGCACGCGGTCGGCGCGCGAGGTTCCAGCTCGAAAGGCAGATTCCGAACCTATCGCCTCCGCATGAAAGCGCTTGTATCAATTTGCAGATTCGTCGTCGCGCCAGAGACGGATTGATCAACAGCCAACTTCGTCGCCGCGCTGCTGAGCTCGCGGCCACCGCGGTTGCCGCACCTTCAGCGGCGGCTCGCCTCCTCTTCGATCATTATATCTTGTCGCGCTGCGTGGCGCGGCGGCCATTCGCTGACGGCAGCCATATAAGTAGATTCCGAGGCTGTCGTCGACGCGTCCTCTGTTTAAGTTGTGTCAACCGCCAGGAGGCACCCATGGAACGCTCCGACCCTGTCACCAACATACTCGCTCGAATAATGAAGATGATGGACCGATCAAGCGGGAGTCTGTTGGATAGCGTCAACCAGCTCGAGAGTTCGCTCGGGTTGGTTGAAACGAGCCAAATTCCGCTGGCGAGTCACGCGTACGGCCGCAGGCGCAACGCTCAACCGGATCGCGATGTTCTCCGTCGAAGGCCTCGAGCCATTGAGTCGGACAGTTTCGTGCGGGTCGTTCCCGTCGATTCTATCTCGGCCCAAGCCAAAGGTTACGCGCTGGAAGGCTCGCTTAGATGAAGCGGTCTTCGTCCTTCGCGCGTACGAAAGATTCGGGAAGAATCTGGTGCAAGCCGAATGAGTTGGATTTTGATCGCAACGGGGTTTGTCGGAGCGGCGCTGCTGGCCTTGGGCTGTGAATTGATCGTTCCCCTTGGCAGCGGAATCGGCGGCCTTTTTGCTTTGGGGGGAATCGCATCGGTGCTGGTGTTCATCGGGTTGATCGACGGCGAATAGACACTGCCTTCCAATGCTTCACCGGTGATCGCGAATCACTCCATTTACTCGCTCAACTACTTCCGATCGGGAAAATCAAAATGAAAATCGCCCAGATTGCCCCGCTAATGGAGAGCGTGCCGCCGAGGCTCTATGGGGGCACGGAGCGCGTGGTGTCCTATCTCAGCGAAGAACTCATGCGGCAGGGCCATGAAGTCACCTTGTTCGCCAGCGGCGACTCGATGACCTCGGCGCGTCTAATTGCCTGCACGGACCAAGCGATACGTCTGAATCCCGCCGTTCAAGACCACATCCCTCATTACATGATCATGCTCGATAAATTGCGCCGCAGCTCGCATCTTTTCGACGTAATGCATTTTCATATCGATGCGCTCCACCTCCCTCTCTTTCGAGATTTGGCAGCCAAGACGATAACCACGCTGCACGGGCGTCAGGATTTACCAGACCTTCTTCCTCTCTATCGCGCCTTTCCCGAAATGCCGCTCGTTTCGATTTCGAGCGCTCAGCGTCGGCCTATTGCAGACGCAAACTTCGCGAAGACGATCTACCATGGATTGCCGCTTGATCTGCTCACCCCCAATTACGAGCCGCGCGGCGGATACCTCGCATTTCTGGGACGGATTTCGCGCGAAAAGCGTCCGGATCGCGCAATCGCCATCGCCAACGCGCTGGGGCTTCCTCTGAAGATCGCCGCGAAGGTTGATAAGGCGGACGAAGCTTATTTTCGAGAGGTGATTGCGCCCTTGCTCGATCAGCCGGGCGTCGAGTTTGTGGGTGAGATCAACGAACGCGACAAATCAAAATTTCTCGGCAATGCCGTTGCGCTGCTGTTTCCGATCGATTGGCCGGAGCCTTTCGGACTCGTCATGATCGAAGCAATGGCGTGCGCGACTCCGGTGCTGGGTTTTCGATGCGGCTCGGTCCCGGAGATTATCGACGATCACGTCACGGGACGCGTGGTCGCAACGGTCGACGAAGCAATCCGGACCCTGTCCCAGGTGATCCGTCTTGATCGACGCGCCGTGCGGCGGCGCTTTCAGGAACGCTTTTCGGCTCCACGAATGACGACGGATTATCTCGACGTCTATCGAGGCATGAATCGCCGAGCCAAACCCGGCTTGGTCCAAATCGATCCGGCGATCGAGCTCAATGTCGTCGCTCCTCCAAGAAAGAACGGCCCCGAACGCCATGCAAACTGAGGCGCGCCCTCGGGCGCCGGAAGAGGCGACCCGCGCAATCGACGCGATGGCGGAGGCTCCGTTCTATATTCCCTCTCCCAGCCCCGCCGCGCGACCGCGCCGCACGCTCAAACAGGCGGACACATTCGCGGTTTTTGACAGCCACGGGGATATGGGAGCTTCTTCCGGTGGTCCAGATGGCCTCTTCGATCATGATACACGATACTTGTCTCGGCTCGAATTGTTGATTGAAGGGATGCAGCCCCTTCTCCTCGGTTCAAACATTCGCGACGACAATCTGACGCTGAGCGCCGATCTCACCAACGCCGACATTTTCTTCGACGGACACATCATTCTTGCACGAGACACAATTCACGTCGTGCGCACCGCCTATCTTTGGAAGGGCGGCGCACATCAGCGTATCGCTGTCGGCAATCATGGCAGAACGCCTGCTTCATTCACGCTGGCCGTTTCGTTCGCCAACGACTTCGCCGATCTCTTTGAAGTGCGCGGCCTACGACGCGAGCGGCGAGGCCATCTGCAAGAGATCGTCCGCAGCGCGAGCGAGGTCTCATTCATCTATTTGGGTCTCGACGGCGCAGCGCGAAGGACGGAGCTGTGCTTCGACCCGCCGCCGGCCCAGCTGACGGCCAGCGCGGCGACCTATAAATTGAAACTGGCGGCCAATCAGTTCCTCCACATTTTCTTTTCGGCCGAATGTCATGGGTTGCGGCCCCCCACACGCGACACCTTCTTCAAGGGGTTGATGGCCGCCAATCGCGATCGCAAATCGCTGTGGCGGCACGCGGGGACGGTGGAGACCTCGAACGAGGTGCTGAACGAGGCGCTCCGCCGCGCCACGGCAGATCTTCATATGCTGACCACCGAAACCCCCGAGGGCATCTACCCCTACGCCGGCATCCCATGGTACTCCACAACCTTTGGTCGCGACGGCCTGTTGACGGCTCTGCAAATGCTTTGGTGCGATCCGCTGATCGCGAAGGGCGTACTGAGGCGACTCGCCGCCTTCCAGGCTACGACATTTGACACGGCGGCCGGTTCCGAGCCAGGCAAGATCCTGCACGAAATGCGTGGCGGCGAGATGGCGGCGCTGAGGGAGGTGCCCTTTGGTCTTTACTATGGTTCGGTCGATGCGACGCCGCTCTTCGTGATCTTGCTCGGCCTCTATATCGAACGGACCGGCGACGAAGCTATGTTGCGAGAGCTTTGGCCAGCGGTCGAGAAGGCTCTCTGTTGGATGGATTCGTCAGGCGATCTCGATGGCGACGGTTTTCTCGAATACAGCGGGTCTGGCGCCGAAGGTCTGCAGAACGGTCTGAGGAATCAGGGATGGAAGGATTCTTTCGACGCCGTATTCCACGCCGACGGCGAACTGGCGCGCGGTCCCGTGGCGCTTTGCGAGGTCCAAGGATACGCCTATGCGGCCAAGCGATCGGCCGCGACATGCGCGCGGCGTCTGGGTCGGAGCGATACGGCGGACAGGCTCGACCAAGCCGCGGATCAAATGGCGCAACGCTTTGAGGAGGCGTTCTGGTGCGAAGAGATTGGACTGTATGCGATGGCGCTCGATGGAGAGAAACGGCAGTGCCGCGTTCGAACTTCCAACGCGGGTCATCTCCTGTGGACGGGTATTGCGCGCCCGGATCGGGCTCGCCGGGTCGCCGACGCGATGATCTCGGCGGATTTTTTTTCCGGTTGGGGCGTGCGAACTGTCGCCAAGGGTGAGGCCCGCTACAACCCGATGTCCTACCATAATGGCTCGATCTGGCCTCACGACAATTCGCTGATCGCCCTCGGCATGTCTCGCTACGGATTGAAGGAACACGTTGGAAAACTGTTCGAGGCCGCATTCGCGGCCGCCAGCTATATGGATCTACGCCGCCTGCCGGAACTGTATTGCGGATTCCGCAGAAGGCGCGGCGCCGGTCCCACGCTCTATCCAGTCGCCTGTTCCCCTCAAGCCTGGGCGAGCGGCTCTCTGTTCCTGATGATCCAGGCGGTTCTCGGCGTCGAATTCGAACCGGACGCAAGAGAGATCCGTTTCAGGAACCCATGCCTCCCTTCGTCCTTCAATCAGGTCATTTTGCGGCGCCTTGGAATGAACGGCGCCACGGTCGATATCGAGCTCAGGCGGTCCGGACCGCACGTTTCGATACTCGTCCTGTGCAACAGCGGAGCGATTCAAGTCTCCATGATCGTCAGCTGAACCGGGATGGTGACGAAGCCGTGGCCGAGGCGACGCTTTCTCAGGGCAAATACGATGCGCGCCAATTTGTTTGCGGCCGCGTTTGGCGACAAACAGACCACATCTTGACGAGTCTGCAATTGATCCTTCACAGCCAACCCTGATCCGTTGAGTGTCGGCAATGAGGTCGCCGGTGGCGATGGTTCCCGTTCACGCGTTTTGTGCAAAGAGCCGCTGAAACCCCTTCAGCAGTCCTGGCTGTTTCCTTGAGCCCGCCAGCGCGCTCAGAAAGCGCTCTGCCCAACGGTCAATATCGTTTGCGGCGAGATGTTCGAACATTCGATGGTGGCGCTCTCGTCGGTCCAAGAGCGGCATTTCAAGCGCATTCCTGATCGCCTCGACCATGCTTTCGGTCTCGTGAGGATTGACGATCAAGGCGCCGTCGAGTTCCTGGGCCGCGCCGGCGAATTGCGAAAGCACCAGCACGCCGGGGTCCTCGGGGTCCTGCGCGGCGACATATTCCTTGGCGACGAGGTTCATTCCATCGCGCAATGGCGTTACGAGGGCCACTTGCGCCGATCGATAGAGCCCCGCGAGCGCCGCGCGCGAATAGGAGCGGTTGACGTAGCGGATTGGCGTCCAGGCGGTGTCGCCGTGGCGCCCGTTGATTTGCCCCACTAGTCCGTTGATTTCCTGATTCATAGCGGCGTATTCCGGCACGGCGGTGCGGCTCTTCGGCGTAACTTGCAGGAACGTCACCTTGCCGAGCCATTCGGGATATTTGTCGAGGAATTGTCCAAACGCCCGGATGCGATGCGGGATGCCTTTCGAGTAATCGAGGCGATCGACGCCAAGGATGAGACGCTTGCCGGCCAGGCTGTCGCGCAGTTCCTTGACCATGCGCGATCGAACCGAGTTGCGCGCAGCGCGGGCGTAAATGGCTGTTGCAATCGAAACTGGGAATGCGTGGATCGCCACCTTGCGGCCATCAATTTCGAAGACGCCTGGCGCTCGCCGGGATTGGCCGCCTTGATCAGTAAAGTAACGTCCAAGATTTTCGACGTCCTGTGTGGTTTGCAACCCAACGAGATCGTAGTGGCTAACCCGATCTATGCAGCCCTTTGACGCTCACGCGGCGCAAAGTGCGGCTTTCGCGTGATCGTTGCGGATTTCTCCCGATCGCGGTCGCGCCCCGTCGTCGCCGGCGATGCGCCAGCGTCCGGGG
>JBEKSH010000123.1:0-7008 GCA_049517235.1 Roseiarcus sp.
CGTGTTCCACACGCTGATGCAGCCCGGCGACGAATTCATTGCTTCGACAAAGCTTTACGGCGGCTCCATCAACCAGTTCAACCATGCCTTCAAGAACTTCAACTGGCAGGTCAAATGGGCCGATCCCGATGAGCCGCAATCCTTTGACGCCGCCATCACCGAACGGACCAAAGCGATTTTCGTCGAGTCGATCGCCAATCCCGGCGGCGTCGTCACCGACCTTGCGGCGATCGCGGCGATCGCCAAGCGCGCCAACGTGCCGCTCATCGTCGACAATACGTTGGCCACGCCCTATCTGATGCGCCCGTTCGACTTTGGCGCCGACATCATCGTCCATTCCGCGACCAAATATCTGGGCGGACATGGCAATTCCATGGGCGGGGTGATTGTCGACGGCGGTTCGTTCGACTGGTCGGGCGACAAGCGCTATCCCATGCTTTCGGCGCCCCGGCCCGAATATAACGGCATGGTGCTGGCCGAGACTTTCGGCAATTTCGCGTTCGCCATCGCCTGCCGGGTGCTGGGCCTTCGCGACCTCGGACCCGCCATCTCGCCGTTCAATTCGTTCCTGATCCTTACGGGCATCGAGACGCTGAGCTTGCGCATGCAGCGTCATTGCGACAGCGCGCTCGCCGTCGCGCGGCATCTCGAAAAGCACGAAAGGGTCGGCTGGGTCTCCTACGCCGGGCTGGCCGGCAATCGCTACCACGAACTCGCCCGCCGATATTGCCCAAAGGGCGCTGGCGGCGTCTTCACGTTCGGCGTCAAGGGCGGTTACGACGCGGGCGTTTCGCTGGTGCGCAACCTCAAGCTGTTTTCGCATCTGGCCAATATCGGCGACACGCGCTCGCTGGTCATTCACCCCGCTTCGACGACGCACCGCCAGATCAGCGACGCCCAAAAGATCGCCGCCGGCGCCGGCCCTGACGTCGTGCGCCTGTCGATCGGCCTCGAGGACGTCGCCGATCTGATCGGCGATCTCGACGAGGCTTTGGCGGCATAGGCGCATCGGGCTCCTGACCCCAGGCCCTCGAACGCGCCTTGCAGAAGTCGAAATAGCTATTGCTGGCTGGTCGCGCGCCAATGCGCGACCGCCATGCCGAACAGCAGCATCGCGAAGGCCTGGTGCAGCAGCCCCGCCCAGATCGGCGCCACGAGCAGCAGCGTGACAATCCCCAGCGCCGCCTGCGACAGGGCGAGGCCGCCGACCGCCAACGCGCGGCGGGCCAGCGCGGTTCCAGGGGCCGCGCGCGCGGCGGCGACGGCATGCCACAGCGCGAGCGCGACGACGACATAGGCGAGCAGGCGGTGATCGAACTGCACGGTCGTCACGTCCTCGAACAGATTGCGCTGCCACGGCGAGAGGACGAACAACCCGTCGGGGAACAGCCGCCCGTCCATCAAAGGCCAAGTGTTGAAGGTCAGCCCCGCGCGCAGGCCGGCGACCAGCGCGCCAAGGCCGATCTGGCAGAAGACAAGCGCCGCCAGAACGCCGCTCGCGGCGGCGAAGCGCCGGCTCTCCGCGTCGCGCGGGCCCCGCCGCAAGCCGGCGGCCGCCCACAGCAGCGCGCCGAAAGTCGCCGTGCCGATCAGCAAATGGGCGGCGAGCCGATATTGCGAGACTTCGACGCGATCGCTCAAGCCCGAGGCGACCATCCACCAGCCGACCAAAGGCTCCAACGCCAGCAGGCCCGTCGCGACCAGCACCTGGCGCCCGAGAGGCCCGCCCAGCCGGCCTTTGCGCCAGAACCACAGCAGCGGCAAAACGAAGGCGAGGCCGATGATTCGCGCGAACAGCCGATGTGCCCACTCCCAATAGAAGATCGCCTTGAAGCCGGCGAGATCCATGTCCGGATTGAGCTGGACGTATTGCGGAATCTGTTGATAGCGGGCGAATTCCGCCTGCCAGTCGGCGTCGCTCAACGGGGGAACGATCCCGGTCACCGGCTGCCACCGGGTGATCGACAGGCCCGATTCGGTCAGCCGCGTCGCGCCGCCGATCAGAACCATCGCAAACACCAGCGCCGCGACGACAGACAGCCAGATGCGGACGCCGCGCATGTTCCTGTCCGTCCGCGACGCTTGCGCGGCGGCGACCGGCGCGGCGAGGCTTTGGCTGGCGGACATGCTAAGCTCCGATTACGACCCGCTTGAAACGCAAGCGGCCCGGAGACATAAACGCCAACGCCGCTCGCGACAAATGGCTTTGCGTCGCGGCGAATGGAGAACGCCGATGCCCCGTCGCGCCCGCAAGCTGATCGGCGGCGCCGTCATGCTGGTCTTCGTGGTGTTTTACGCATTGGTCGCGATGGCGCTCGCCCAGGCGCGCCCGCTGCAGGAAGCTCCTGCGCTCGTCCAGACTCTGGGCTATGTCATTCTGGGCCTCGCCTGGACCCTGCCGCTGATGCCGCTCATCAAATGGATGGAGCGGCCTGACCGGCAGGCGTGAGTTCAGAGCTTTTCAAGCGCAGTGGAGGCCGCCTTGCGTGACGAAGATGCTAGATGCGCCGCGAACGCCGATCATCGCGACGCGCCGACAATGAAGGACTTCCCATGATTCCCGATGCGCCCGCCGCGCCTCAGACGCCGCTGCAGCTCACGACGTTCGATGGTCCGCTCGGACGGCGCGTCGTCGAGACGCATATCTGGGCGGTGCGCGAAGGACTGCGCGGCGCCACCGCCTACGAACTGTTCGACGGCTACTGCCAGCGCCTGGTGGTGGATGGCGTGCTGCTGTGGCGCGCCCACCTGGCCATGGAAACGCTGCATCCGCAATGGAGCGGCTACGGCTACACTTGGCGACGCGATCTCAACGCGATTCAGCCCGAACAATACGCCCATGACAGTATTGAAGCGTCGGGATGGCTGACCAGCCCCTTGTACGACCTCCTCCGTCGGGCGCGTGGCGGTGAAGACAGTCCGCAGATGCGTCGGCGCCTGGAGGCAGGCCCCGAGCAACGCGATTTCGCCTCGCTCGGCGAGTTCTTCGCCGCCGGCGCGACGGACTACTTCGCCAAGCTGTTCGCTTTCGGCGAGGGGGGCGACCGCTCACAGGGGTCGGGCGTCGTCTACTCTTTCACGACCGATCGAAGAGGCGGCTTCAGCGACGACGACACGACGCTGCTGCAGACGACGCTTCCGGCGCTGTCGCTGGCGTTGAAGGCGCACGCCGGTCACGTCATCGCCTCGGGATTGCTGCGCACCTATCTCGGCGAAGACGCCGGACGGCGCGTCCACGCGGGTGCGGTCAAGCGCGGCTCGGTCGAAAGCCTGACCGCGGTGCTCTGGTATGCCGACATCCGCGGCTTCACCCCGACCAGCGACGCCGCGCCGGGTCCCGTCATCATCGACTTGCTCGACGATGTGTTCGAGATCATGACCGCCGCGCTTCGCCCGCATGGCGGCCAGGTGCTCAAATTTCTTGGCGACGGCATGCTCGCGACCTTCTCGTTCCAGGAGGCGGACCGCGCGCAGACCTGCCGTCGCGCGCTCGACGCGGCGGTTGAGGCGATGCGGGAACTCGATGCGCGCAATGTGGCGCGCGCGGCGGCGGGCGCTCCGGTCGCCGCGGTCGATCTCGCGCTGCATCTTGGAGAGGTGCTCTACGGCAATGTCGGCGCGACCGACCGGCTCGACTTCACTGTCATCGGCCCCGCCGTCAACGAGGTCGCCCGCATCGAGGCCTTGTGCGAGCCGCTGGGTCGCTCGGTGCTGGTTTCGGCCGAGTTCGTCACGGCGGCCGAGGACGGCGACCGCCGTCTCGAATCGCTCGGTCGCCACGCCTTGCGCGGCGTCAGGGAGGCCAAGGAAATCTTCGCCCTGGCCTTGAGCGCCAACCTCTGATGACGGTTTGTCAGGGGAGCTGAAAGCGTCCGGCGAAGCCGCGAGCCGCCGCTCGCTTCCTCAATCGAACCGGATATCGCTTCAGGCCACGTTGAGCCGCCGCCCCCGGTTCCACAGCGCGAAGGGCGCGCCGGACAGCAAAACCTCGAAATAGCCGATATCCTGCCAATTGCCGTTGACCGAAACACGCGGCAGCGCGGTCAAGTGATTGTTATGCGCGGGAAAGATCATGCCCGGCCGCGTCGTCACCGCGCTCGCAAAGCCCAGTTCGCGCGCCAGGCCGAATTCGCGCCGCCCCGCGCTCGCGGGGTCGCCGACGGGATAGGCGAGATGGCGAACGGGCCGGCCGAGCCTTTCCTCGATCCGCTCTTTCGAGCGCCGCATTTCCTCGCGTGCGACGTCAATCGGCCATTTGCCGAGCATCTTATGGCTGACCGTGTGGGCGCCGACGATCGCCAGCGGATGGCGGGCGAGCGCCGCGATCTCGGCCCAATTCATGCACAGAGCGTCGACGATGGCGGCGCCGTCGACGCCGTGGCGCGCGGCCAGGGCCGCGACGTTTCGCAGCAGCCGTTCCTCCGAACCGCCGCGCAACGCCCAATAGATCCGGGCGAAGGCTTCGGTCTTCTCGTGCGGCGTGCGGGTCGGCAAGGTGAGCGACAGACCGTCGTCGGCGATCTCGACGCGATCGGCGCCGCGCAACGCCTCTTCGAGCTCCAGCCACCACATGCCGGCGCTTCGCTCGGCGAACCCCGTCGCGACATAGACGGTGAACGGCGCCTGATGGCGCTCCAGCACGGGAAGCGCGAAATTCACGGTATCGCGATAGCCGTCGTCGAAGGTGAGCGTCGCGAAGGGGGGCGCGTTCCCTTCGGCGAGCCGCCGCAAGGCCTCGTCCATCGCGACGATGTCGAAGCCCAGCCGCCGCACCAGGACAAGCGCGTCGTCGAGGAATTCCGGCGTGATTTCGAGCAGCCGATTGGGCGCAAAACCCGGCGAGGCCGGCCGCCAGGGGCGGACATGGTGAAACATCAGCACGGCGCCCCGCCCGCGCGTCGCCGCGCCGGCGAGCTTATGCAGCCCGGTGAGGCGAAAGGCGGCAAAGCCGACGCCGATGATCCTCTCTTGCAAACCCATGGTCGCTCCGACTCATCGCCTAGCACGCCGGGATTGCCAACTGCTTACGCGAGGGCGTCGACCCCTCTCGATTCGGACCCGTCGGCGATTTTGGGGGCCCGTTTTCATCAACGATGCGTTGACGGTTTTCCGGCATGATCCGTCCCTGCGCTGAATAAGGGATAGGTCTTTGAACGACGCGCCTGGCCTCGCGACAATTCCGAGGGGATTCGCTGCGGCGCGCGAGGACTCGGGCGCGACGCGGCGGCGTCCCTTCGCGCATTGCGAGGTGTTCAGCGATCTGGCGCAGGCGCGCCCGCCCTGGGCGGAGATCGAGGAGCTGGCGCTCGCATCGCCCTATCAGAGCTATCGCTTCGTCGACGCCTGGCTTCGCACGACGGGACGGGCCCGCGCCATCCAGCCGATGATTATTGTCGCGCGCGACGAAACGGGGCGCGCCAATGCGGTTCTGCCTCTGGGCCAGCGGCGGCTAGGTCCCGTCTGCGTGGCCGAATTCCTCGGCGGCGCAGACGCCAACTTCAAGATGGGATTGTTTCGCCCCGGGCTTGAGGCGACCAGCGAAGCAATCGTCGACCTGTTGCGGCGGGCGGCGCGCATGACGCCGCCGCGCGTCGACGTCTTCTGGCTGACCAATCAGCCCCATTCCTGGCGAGGCGCCGTCAACCCGATGACCGCGCTGCCGCGGCGGCCGAGCCCGAGCTTCGGGCACAAGACCACGCTCAACAAGGATTTCAACGCGTGGCTCAAAGACCACTACTCGAGAGACGCGCGCAGGAAGTTGCGCAAAAAGGCCGAGAGTCTCGACGCGATCGGTCGCCTTGCGCCGATCGTTGCGCAAGACGAAGCGAGCGCGCGCCAAATACTCGCGGCGTTTCTGAGCCAGAAGGCGGCGCGGATGCGCGCGCTGGGGCTGGCGAACGCCTATGAGAGCCCGCACACGGCGAGGTTTTTTGAAGTCGCCGCGACGACAAATCTCGCGCAAGGGGCGCCGACGATCGAGCTGCATGCGCTGAAGAGCGGGGATCGAATCGTCGCGACGTTCGGCGGCCTCGCGCAAGCCGACCGTTTCTGCGGCATGTTCCTTTCCTATGACGCGGATCCTGAAATATCACGCTGCAGCCCCGGCCAGCTGATGGTCCTTGAGACGATTCGCGATCTGACCGCGCGAGGGTTCGCCACCTTCGATCTGGGCGTCGGCGAGGCGCGCTACAAGGACGAAAACTGCGAGGCGGAGGAACCCTTGTTCGACGCTGCCGTCGCCGTCACCGCCATTGGCTCCGGCTCCGCCGCGGCCGCGCTGCTGATGCGGCGGATCAAGCGCTGGACCAAACAAACGCCGTTGGCGCGCGCGCTCGCCGACAGTCTGCGTCGACGCGCTTTTCTCCTGCGCAGTGGCGGAAGGCGCGCCCCGAAGCCCTAAGCCGAGCATCGCCGGCGTCAAGGCCGCGCGGTCCTGCTTGGCGGGAAAGGGGCTGCGCCGCTTCAGGCGGCTCTCTCGACGCGCGCGCGATCGTCGCGGGCGACAAAACCCAGGACGTCATCGGCGGCCCCGCCCATCACGCGTCGCGCGTGCGCAAGCGCGCCGCGCAGCCGCGACGCCGGCGCGACCAGCACCGCCTTGTCCACACGGTCCAGCGCCGCCAGCGCCGGATCGGATCGCCAGTCCGACGCGTGGACCACGACGAACGCATAAGAAGCAGCGAGCGCATCGAGCGCTTCATCGAGGCCGTCGCCCGAAACGGGGCCCGGGCCGGCGGGAATGACATCGAGGCTCGAAGACAGGTCGCGATGCATGACCTGGGCGAAGGACGCATCGCCCGTCATCAGTTCGGCCATGCCGAGGGGCGCGCCGTCGGCCTCCTCATCCCGATAAAGCGCGTCGGCGAACCAGTCCTGCGTCTGGCCGAGATCGACGAGGATCGTGCGCCCACGGTCGCTCAGATCCCGCGCGACCGCCAGCGCGGTCGACAGGCTCTCGCCCGGTCCCTCCGCGGCGATCAGCGTCAGCAGCGCGACGCCGGGCGCGGC
>JBEKSH010000124.1:0-7005 GCA_049517235.1 Roseiarcus sp.
GACATCCTGACCAAGGCGCGCGAGCGCGGCCTGAAGCGTATTGTCGGCTACGTCCTCTGGGAGAACCGGCCCATGCTGCTGATGGCCAGCGAACTCGGCTTCTCTACCGAGCATATCGAGCCGGGTACGGTCCGCATCACCGCGCTGCTGTAACTTGTGGGGCCGGCGCGCCGGGACGCTGGTCCGACAGGCCGGAAGAATCGGAACCGAGGGACGCCGATGCGGGAGAGCGCGCAATCGCCACATTCCTCAACCGTCGCGGATCAAGCGGAGGTGTTTTCGTTTCTTGGCGATCCCGCGACGTTCGGGCTGACCACGCCCGTGCGGCGCTTCGACACGCACGGCGCCGCGGTGTTCCTGGCCGGAGGGGACGCCTACAAGGTCAAGCGCGCCGTGCGCTTCCCCTTCATGGATTTCTCGACGCTCGAAAAGCGGCGCGCCGCCTGCGAGGCGGAGATTGCGGTCAACCAGCCGAACGCGCCCGACATCTATCTCGGCGTCGTGCCGATCGCGCGGACGGCGCACGGCCTTGGCCTCGGCGGTCAAGGTCAGGTCGTCGAATGGGCGGTGCACATGCGGCGGTTCGACGAGGAGGCGACCCTCGACCGCATGGCGGACCGGCAGGCGCTGCCGCTGGAGGTGATCGCGAAACTGGCGTGGGTGATCCTTCGCTCGCACCAGCGCGCGCCCCTGAGGGACGGCGAGGCCGCGACCAGCGCCCTGGAGCGCTATCTCGATCAGAACGACGAGGCGTTCGCCGCGCGTCCCGATCTGTTCGACCCCGGCAGGGCGCGGCGATTGGCGGCCGACGCGAGAGCGAGCCTGGCGGCGTGCCGGATCTTGCTGGTCGAACGCGGCAAAGCCGGCTACGTGCGCCGCTGCCACGGCGATCTGCATCTACGCAATATCGCGCTGATCGACGGCGAACCGGTGCTGTTCGACGCCGTGGAATTCGACGACGGGATTGCCACCGGCGACGAGCTTTACGACCTCGCCTTTCTGCTGATGGATCTCGAAGAACGAGGACTTCGGCGCGCCGGCAATCTGGTCCTCAATCGCTATCTCTGGGAAAGCGACGAGGCGCAGCTTTCCGGCCTCGCCGCTTTGCCGGTTTTTCTGAGCATCCGGTCGGCGATCCGCGCCAAGGTCATTGCGGCGGGCCTCGATCACCTGCACGGCGAGGCGCGCGATCGCGCGGGCGCGGAAGCCAGCCGGTATTTCTGGTTCGCCGAGGCGTTCTTGACGCCTGTTCCGGTCCGCCTGCTCGCGATCGGCGGCTTGTCGGGCACGGGCAAGAGCACGCTGGCGGCCGACCTTGCGCCATGCCTGGGGCGGGCCCCGGGCGCCGTCCTGTTGCGCAGCGATATCGAGCGCAAGAAACTGTTCGACGTCGCGGAGACCGAGAAGCTCCCGGACTCCGCCTATCGCGAGGCGGCGAACGAAGAAGTGTACAAGCGCCTCTGCCGCAAAGCGGCGCTGGCGTTGCGCGCCGGGCAAGCGATCGTCCTCGACGCCGTCCATTCGCGGGTGGAAGAGCGCGTCGCGGTCGAAGGCGTCGCACGCCGGCTCGGCGCGGCGTTCAGCGGGCTGTGGCTGGAGGCGCCCCTATCCGTTCGCCTCGATCGCGTCGGCCACAGGGAACGCGACGCCTCCGACGCCAACGTCGCGGTCGCCGCGGCGCAGGCCTCCTCGCCCGGCGGCGCAATGACCTGGCGTCGGCTCGACGCGTCGGGCGATTCGCCGGCGACGTTCGAGGCCGCCCGCGCGCTTCTCGGATTGCCGCCTCCTCCGGATCGTTCGACGGAGCGCGTCCGACATCCCGGCGCCGCGCCCGGTCAATGAGCCATCAATATCGGAACGTCCGACGTTTCCAGCATTTCGCGCGTCGCCCCGCCCAAAATCCACTCGCGAAAACGCGAATGGCCGTAGGCGCCCATCACGATGAGGTCGGCCGACATTTTGCGCGCCTCGTCGATCAACGCCTGCGCGACCGTTCTTTCGCCCGCCTCGATGGCGACGATTTCGACATTCACGCCATGGCGATCGAGGTGGGCGGCGATGTCGATCGCCGCTTCGCCCGCGTCGCTTTCCCCATCCACCATCACGATGCGCGTGTTCGTCGCGCGCGTCAGGAACGGCAGGGCCTCGGCGACGGCTCGCGCCGACTCGCGCGTATCCTCCCAAGCGACGACGACGGCGTATGTTTCGTCCCGCACCTTGGCGCCGGGCGGTACGGCGTAGACCGCATGCCCGGCTCCGAACAACACCGCTTCCAGCAGATCGTCGCCGACGGCTGAGTCGCTACTTCGATACGGCGCGCTCGCAACGAACAAGTCCGCCCATCGGGCTTCCGAGGCGCCCAGCCTCGGAATTTCGCTGGCCTGCGCCGCAAGACGACGCACCTCGTTGGGCGCGTCGACCCGGGCGAAGCGCTCCTTGAGGCGGGCGAGGACAAGTTCTCCTTCCTTGCGGGCCTGCTCCTCAAGCTCGACGACGGCCTCCATCGCGGTAAAGCCGGGTTCGCCGGCGAACGCCGCCGCATATTCGGGGAGCGGGTTGGCGTATAGGCCGGTCAAGTGAGCGCCGAAGCGGACCGCGATCGACTCGGCATGCGCCAGACGAACCTCGTCTTCATCGGTTCCGTCGAGATGGACCATCAAATCCTTGAACATGTCAAAATCCCGCTTTGTTGACAGCGCTGAGATCGGCTCTTCGCGCCGCGGCCCTCGTGCGCCTGCCAAGGCCGGGCGGGAACGCGACCCGGCGCACCCGCCTTTCAGCGCCGGGTTCCGAGCCTCGCCGCGGCGTGGCTGCGAGCGGCCGGGCGATGCCGGCGTCCAAATGAGTTCCGACAAGTCTCGTCGTCATCGGGTTTCTCATCCGCCCGACGCCCTGCGGTCGATTGGACGGCCCATTCAAGACTCCTCAAGCGGCGTCCCGCAGCATCACGTCGCCTCGGGCGCCCCGGCATTGATCCATCGCAAGCCGCGCTCGCCAGGACCAAACCGCCGCCTCCGCCGGTCGGGTCCAAGGGGCGGTCAACCTCGATTGTAAACATCCTCGATGCGGACGATGTCGTCTTCGCCGAGATAAGAGCCCGTCTGCACCTCGATCAGCTCCAGATTGATCCGGCCCGGATTCGCCAGCCGGTGTTCGCAGCCGATCGGCAGATAGATCGACTCGTTTTCATGGATGTGACTTACTTCGCCGTTGACGGTGACCTCCGCCGTGCCAAGCACCACGATCCAGTGTTCCGCTCGGTGAAAATGCTTTTGCAGCGAGAGGCGGCCGCCCGGCTTCACGACGATGCGCTTGACCTGATAGCGCGCGCCCGCGTCGACCCCCTGATAATAGCCCCAGGGCCGGTAGGAGCGCTTGTGCTCGGTCGCCTCGGGGTGCTTTTCCGCCTTGAGCTGATCGACCAGTTGCTTGATCTTGTCCGATCGCCTTGCGTCGGCGACGAGGACCGCGTCCTGCGTCGTCACGACGATGACGTTGTCGAGACCGACCACCGCCGTCAGCTGATCATTCGATCGAATGAGCGTGTTCGTGCAGTCGAGGGCGACCGCGCGCCCGCGCAGGCTGTTGCCGTTGGCGTCGCGCTCGCTCAGGCGCCAGATCGTCGACCACAGGCCGACATCCGACCAGCCGACGTCGGCGGCGATAACCGCCGCCTTGTCCGTGCGCTCCATGACGGCGTAGTCGATCGATTTTTTCGGCGCTTTCGAAAAGCTGTCGGCGTCGAGCACCTGGAAGCCAAGATCGGCGCGAGCGTTTTCAACGGCGCTCATCGCGGCGCTGGCGATTTCCGGTTCGAACCGGTTCAGCTCTTCCAGCATGACGTCGGCGCGAAAGACGAAGTTGCCCGAATTCCAGAGATAGCCTTCCTCGACAAACCGTTGGGCTTTTGCCGCGTCCGGCTTTTCGACAAAAGCGGCGACCTTGCGCGCATCGCCGGCGGCGTCGATCGGATCGCCGGCGCGTATGTAGCCATAGCCGGTGGCGGGATGATCGGGCTTGATCCCGAAGGTGACGATGAAGCCGGCGGCGGCGGCCAGACCCGCATCCTGGCACAGCTTTGCGAAGAGTTGGCTATCGCCAAAGACGTGGTCGGCGGCGAGCACGGCGACAATCGTCCCGGGGTCGGAGCGCGCCGCGAAAGTCGCGGCGACGGCGACCGCGGGTCCGCTGTCGCGGCGCGTCGGCTCAAGCACGATCGTCGCTTGCGCGCCGATCTCCTCCAGTTGTTCGGCGACGAGAAAACGGTAGCGGGCGTTGGTGACGACGAGCGGCTCGGCGAAAATTTCCCGGTCGCCGAGCACGTCGACGATCATTTGAAACGTCGACCTTTCGCCAATCAGCGGATTGAATTGCTTGGGCCGGCTCTCACGCGATTCGGGCCAGACGCGCGTGCCCGCCCCCCCGCACATGATCACCGGAAGAATTTTCGCCATTTTCCCCTCGAATCCGCGTCGCCGCCAGGCCGCCGTTCACCGCGGCGAATGAACCGCGATTCTCCGGGCGGGCGACCATCGGCAGGAGCGCTACCATTGTGCTGGCATGGCTGGAAGTCAAAAAGACGCCCGGCGTTTGGCGCCCGACGCATCGGACGTCTTACCCGCGCTTCCGCGCGAACGGCATTGCGCTGACGCCGGCGAAACGGGCCCTACCGCCGAGCTCTTCTTCAATTCGAAGAACCTCGTTCCACTTCGCCATGCGCTCGGAGCGGGCGAAGGAGCCGACTTTCAACTGCCCGGCGTCCCAGCCGACCGCGAGATGGGCGATTGTGACGTCTTCCGTCTCGCCCGATCGCGCGGAGACGATCGTGCCGAATCCGGCCCGGCGGCCCGCCTCGAGGGCCGCGCGAGCCTCGCTGACCGTGCCCGCCTGATTGACTTTCACCAACACCGCATTGACGGCTTCGTCCTTGGCCGCGGCGTCGACCAGCGCGGCGTTGGTGACGAGATAATCGTCGCCGATCACCTGAATGCGGTCGCCGACCGCCGCGGTGAAGCGCGTCAGACCCAGCGCGTCGTCTTCGGCGAACGGGTCTTCGATCGAAAGGATGGGATAGCGTCGGCACCAGCCGGTCAGGTACTCCGCCATGCCGTCGCGATCGAGTTCACGCCGCTCAAGCCCTAGCTTGTAACGCCCGTCGCGGCCGAACTGCGAGGCGGCGACGTCGAGCGAAATCGCCGCCTCGTGTCCGGGCGTATAACCCGCCCGCTCGATCGCCCGCATCAGCGTATCCAGCGCTTCCTCGTTCGAAGAAAAAGCCGGCCACCAGCCGCCTTCGTCCGCAACGCCCTGCAGCAGCCCGCGCTCGGCCATGATCCCCCCGGCTGCGCGATAGATCTCGGCGGTGATTTCGAGCGCCTCGGCGAAGCTCTTCGCCCTCGGCGCCATCACCATGAAGTCCTGAATGTCGACGCGCCGGCCGGCGTGCGCGCCGCCGCCGAAAATCTGGATTTCAGGCAGCGGTATCGTCGCCGCGCGATCGCCGGCGAGATAGCGCCAGAGCGGCAGCTGTCGGCTGGCGGCGGCGGCGTGCAGCGCCGCGAGCGAAACCGCGACGGTGGCGTTGCCGCCGAGGCGCTGCTTGGTCGGCGTGCCGTCGAGGGCGATGAGCGCGGCGTCAATCGCCTGTTGATCGAACGGATCGCGGCCACGGATTGTCGGGGCGATCTCGTCGCGCACGCTGGCGAGGGCGCCCTGAACGTCGAGGCCGCCAAATCGCGCGCCGCCGTCGCGCCGGTCGACGGCTTCGCGCGTCCCCCGCGAGGCGCCCGCCGGCGCAATGCCGCGCCCAATCGCGCCGTCGCTCAGGCGGATTTCAACCTCGACGGTCGGACGGCCTCGCGAATCCCAGATGCGGCGGCTGCGAACGGATTGGATGGCGGGATCGGTCACGGGGCGGCGCTCCACAGATCGACGATGGCCGACAGGCGAGGAAGGGGTTCGGCGATCAGAGGTCGGGCGAAGCGGCGCACGGCGCCCTTCTCATCGTCGCGCGTGAGGTATTCCACCGGCGATTTCCCGTCGATCCGCGCCAGAAACAGCGCCGGCAGGAGCGCCGCCGCGCGCGCCTCGACCGTTTCGGGCGCCTCCCATGTCACGCCGGCTCGATAGGCCTCCCACAAGCGCCGGAACGCCTCGCCAAAGGGGGCGCGGCTCACGCCATGGCGCGCGCCCTTCAGCAACAGGTGGTTGAGGCAGAAGGCGAGATCGAACGCCGGATCGCCAAACCAGGCGCATTCCGCGTCGAGGAACACCGGCCCGGCGACGCCGCGAAGAATGTTCTTTGGGCTGACGTCGCCATGCACCAGGGCGCGTTTGACGCCGAGCATGGCGTCGGCCAACGCATTCAGACGGGCGGCCAGGTCCGGATGGGCTCGCGCGGTCGCCCGAAGATAGGGCTCGACGCGAATCTGTTCGAAAGTCGCATCGTTGGCGAAGGCCGGCGGGAGGGCGGGATCGGCGGCGCTGCGCGCATGGATGAGCGCGAGGTCGCGCCCGACGATTTCGGCAAAATCCGGATCGACGATTCCCTTTAGAAGTTCGGCCTTCCAGACCGGGTTGTCCTGCGGCGGCAAATAGGTCATGGCGAACAGGCCCAGCCCTTTGTCCTCGCCCAGGATCGTCGGCACGGCGTTCGGCAGCCACGCGCCGACCGTCCTTATCCAGGCCGCCTCCGCCGCATTGCGTACAAGCGGCGCTTCCCACACGGCGGAAACCTTCAGCCGCGCCAGCGCGCGCTTGACGCAAAAGCGGCGACTGGCGGTCTCGACGACGCAGATATCGGAGGAGACGCCGCCGGTCAGCGGCGTCAGGCGGACCGCCTCGTCGGCGCCAACCAGATTCAAGCGGCGAAGCGCGTCGACGACATCATTGGATTTCATCGCGATCGTCCGAGCCCAAGATCGGGAAGATTGGCTCACTTTCGAACTCGGGCGGCCTGAGATAACCGAAGATCCGGCGTCTTCCTGCCGTGTTTAAGAACCCGTC
>JBEKSH010000125.1:0-6996 GCA_049517235.1 Roseiarcus sp.
CGACCGCGCTCGCCAGCGCCGAGGTCGCCTTGGCTCGCCATTCGGCGGATGTCAAGGATTTCACGTCCTGCCGGCTTGAGAGATAGCCGAGTTCCAGGAGGACCGAAGGGAAATCGGGCGCCTTCAGCACCATGAAGCCGGCCGAACGCTCGGGGTTGCGATTGAGCCGCGCCACCCCGCGCCATCCGTCGATGACGCCGCGCGAAAAGAGATGGGCGTAGGCGCGCGTTTCACGCCGCTTGAGATCGAAGAGAATGTCGGCGACGCCGACCGCCTCATGCTTCTGCTCGACCCCGGCGGCCCTGTCGGCGGCGTTTTCGCGTTCGGCGATGCGCGCGGCCTCCGCGTCCGAGGCACGGTCCGCGACGGTGTAGACCGTGGCGCCCGAAACATCGGCCGCCGCTTGCAAAGTGTCGGCGTGAATCGAGATGAGCAGCGCGGCGTTGGCGTCGCGGGCAATTTTCACGCGATCGGCCAATGAGACGAATTTATCGCCGTCGCGGGTCAGCACAACGTGGTAATGGCCGCCCTCCTCAAGCTTTTGGGCGAGTTCGCGGGTGAATTCAAAGACGATCGTCTTCTCGACGGCGCCGCCCGGTCCGATCGCGCCGCTGTCGACCCCGCCATGGCCGGGATCCAGCACGATTACCGGAGGTCCGGAGCGCGAGGACGGCGATTCCGCCGGCGCCGGCGCGTCTTGAACGGGCGCCGCGGTCGGCTCGCCGTCCCTGACGGCCGCAAGGAACGCCGCCGGTTCGCAACGCGACAATTCGATTTGCAGCCGCGCCGCGTCGGCGCCTTGGGCGATCGCCTGCGTCACAACGCGCGTGACGCGCGCCGGAGCCGCCAAATCAATGACAATGCGCGATTTGCCCCGCGCAAGAAGGCCGAACCGGAACGATTTCACGATCTGCCCGAGCGAACCGCCCTGCGGCGCCCGCCCGACCGCCGGATCGATCTGAAAATTGACTTCAGGCACGTCGACGATGATGCGATCGGGATCGGCCATCGAAAAGGCGCGCGCTTCGGCCGGCGACGAAAGATCGAAGGTGAGCTTGGCTTTGCCGCCTTCATCGACCAATCGCGCATCGACGGCGACGGGCGCGTTGGCGACGGGCGCCGCCTCGGCGTTCGCCGCAGGTTGGGCGCCGGACGATGGTTCGAGCGGCGCGATCGCCACGACAAGGACGGCGGCAAACCCGACCTCCCGAACAAACGACGCGAGGCGCCTGAAATATCGGCGCGCCGGCCATCGCCTCGTTTCGCTGGCCCAGTGGGGCATTTGTCCCGACCCTCGTCCGCAAGCGGCCTTGCGCGGCCGAAGCCACGGTTGATTTTGCCTACGTCGCGCAAAATCAACGCCGCCGGGGACTCTTGAAACCACACAAACCTGGAAAGCTTGTTGAGGCCTCGCCGCCCTCGCGTCGCAGCCCTAAGGCATAGGGCCTTCTCGGTTAACGCTTTGTGAGCATAATAGCGTCCCGTCGCCGGCGCTGTGGCCGCCCGGCAACAGATCGGGAAAAACCTTGCCAAGGGCCTTCGCACTCCCTATGTAGTTCTTGTTTTGCGTTCGGATCGATTCCGCGCGACGCTGGCTTTTTGGGTTAATTCGGGACAATTGTCCCGAACGATTCGAGAGTGTTGCCGACGAGACGGCTGTCCGTCAGCCGAAGCGACGGCGGAAAATCCAAACAAGCGGGCCTAGCCCGTCTCCTCGAGCGCCTCCCTTGCAAAGGGTTTTGCGGCTTGCGGATTGGAAGGCGACTCGTCGGGCGCTCGCCCTTCGAGTGCGAACCGGAGCGGGACAATGGCGCAAGGCGCGCCCCTCGATAGGCGACGAGGATAGGCTCCGCCGGTTGATCTGGTGCGCAATGCCCGAGTTATGCAGACAAGGCCGACAATTCTCGCATCGCGATGCGCGTTTTGGCCTTGGTTTGCGCAATTTGGGCGCGACCCTCGGCGCGGCTCCCGCCGCGCTCAACATTCAAAATCCTTATTCCGGTTCATCACATCCGGGCGCAGGGCGCCGTTTTCCGATGCGCGCGGTTCGCGCGCCGGAAGCCGTGCGCGTGCGCCCTAAGAGAGTTCAACATGCCCAACAAGATGATTATAGACGCCTCGCACCCGGAAGAGACCCGGGTGGTCGTGCTAAGAGGTAACCGAGTCGAGGAATTCGACTTCGAATCGGCCAACAAGAAACCGCTGCGCGGCAATATCTATCTCGCCAAGGTCACGCGCGTAGAGCCCTCGCTGCAAGCCGCGTTCGTCGACTACGGCGGCAATCGCCACGGTTTCCTCGCTTTCTCGGAAATCCATCCCGATTATTACCAGATCCCGGTCGCCGACCGTCAGGCCCTGCTGGAAGAAGAGGCGCGCTCGCATCGCGACGACGATGAGGAGCCAAAGGGCGAGCGGCGCAGCCGCCGCCATCGGCGCCCGCGCCCGCAGGAAGCGGAAATGCGCGCGCAGGATGAGGAACATGTCTCTGAGCCCGCCGAAACGGCGGAATCGCAACAGGCGCCGGCTGTTCATCCCGACAATGCGCCGGAGATTCACGCGTTCGCATCCGCGCCGGCCGATGAGCAAGAACGGCCCGCGGAAATTGACGCGCTGAGCGAGCCGGCGGCGCAAACGCCTGTCGTCCTCAGCCATGACGCGCCGTCGGAAGCGCCTTTGGGCGCGCCCGATACGCCATTCCGGCCGTTCGACGACGAGCCGCGCCCCGAGCCCGTTGACGCCTCCCGCGGCGACGACGAAGGCCGCGAGGACGAGGGTAATGCCGCTATGGAGACGGCGGATCGCTCCGACGTTCCGCCGTTCGCCGAGCCGCTTGACGAGGACGAGGACGAAGACGAGCTTGAGGTGACCACGCTTGACGGCGGCGCCGAGGAACGGGCGCCGCGGGCTCGCCATCCGCGCGGCGAGGACGAAGGCGAGGCGATCGAACAGGTCGGCGGCGACGCGATGGAGGAAATGCCGCGCCGCGCGCCGCGCCTGCGCCGCCAATACAAGATCCAGGAAGTCATCAAGCGGCGCCAGGTTCTGCTCGTGCAGGTGGTCAAGGAGGAACGCGGCAACAAGGGCGCGGCCTTGACGACTTATCTGTCGCTGGCCGGGCGCTATTCCGTCTTGATGCCCAATACCGCGCGCGGCGGCGGCATTTCGCGCAAAATCACCAATACGCTCGATCGCAGCCGCCTGAAGTCGATCGCCCAGGACCTGGAGGTTCCCGAGGGCATGGGAGTCATCCTGCGCACGGCGGGCGCCTCGCGCACCAAAGCGGAGGTGAAGCGCGATTTCGAATATCTGTTGCGCATGTGGGAGACCGTTCGCGAACTGACGCTGTCTTCGAGCGCGCCGACTCTCGTCTACGAGGAGGGCTCGCTGATCAAACGCGCGATCCGCGACCTCTATGACAAGGATGTCGAGGAAGTGATCGTCGCGGGCGAGGAGGGCTATCGCGAAGCCAAGGAATTCATGCGCTTGCTGATGCCCAGCCACGCCAAGAACGTGCAGCCCTACCGGGAGCTGCAGCCGGTTTTTGCGCGCGCCGGAGTCGAGGCGCAGCTCGACGCGATGTTCTCGAATCAGGTCACGCTGAAGTCGGGCGGTTATATCGTCATCAACCAGACCGAAGCCCTGGTGGCGATCGACGTGAACTCCGGCCGCTCGACGCGCGAGCACAATATCGAAGACACGGCGCTTCGCACCAATCTTGAGGCGGCGGACGAAATCGCGCGGCAATTGCGGCTGCGCGATCTGGCGGGCCTGATCGTCCTCGACTTGATCGACATGGAGGAAGCGCGCAACAATCGCGCGGTTGAGCGGCGCCTCAAGGATGCGCTGAAGAACGATCGCGCGCGCATTCAGGTTGGGCGGATTTCGCATTTCGGCCTTCTCGAAATGTCGCGCCAGCGCATTCGCACAGGCGTGCTCGAAGGCTCCACCGTCGTGTGCCCCCATTGCATGGGCGCGGGGGTCGTGCGCTCGACAGCGTCGATCGCCCTGCACGTGTTGCGCGTTCTCGAAGACGCGCTCATCAAGAGCGCTTCACATAACATGACCGTGCGCACCCGCAGCGAGGTCGCGCTGTATATTCTCAATCAAAAGCGCCGGCACCTGCGCGACCTGGAGCGGCGCTTTGGCGTGACCATCATGGTCGCCGCGGACGAAACTTTGACGGGGCTGGCCTACCACGCCTTCGAGCGCGGCGAACCGGCGACTGGCGTCACCGCGGACGAGGCCGCGCCAGTCGATTTTGCGATCTACGACGATTCGGTTCCCGCCGACGAAGAGTTCGAGGAGGAGGTTCCGGTCGAAGGCGAGGCGGAATTGGAGCGCGAAGAGATCGAGACCCTCGACGCCGCCGAAGATGAAGCGGAGGCCCGCACCGCGCGTCAGGACGCCAAGAGCGGCAATGGCGCGGGCGAGGAGGGCGAGACTGTTCGCCGACGCCGCCGGCGCCGGCGCCGGCGCGGCGAGCGCGGTCCCACCGAGGGTTTCGGCCCGGACGCGCCGCAACCGACCGACGCGGGTCTGGCGGTTATCGCCGAGATCGGCGGCGATCTTCCGACGGCCGAGGCAACGCCTGAAGAACCGGCGGAAGACGCCGAACTCAGTGAATACGGGCGACCCCGCGAGATTTCAGGCCGCCATAGGCGCGCCCGCGGACCGCGCCGCGGCGATCACGAGCGCGGGCGGGGGCGACGTTTGGAGGGCGCGCGCGAGGCGGAAGGCGAAGAGCAACCGGCGCCCGGCGAGGCGACCCCTGTCGCTCCGCCGAGCTTTGCGGGCCAGCAGCGCGCAGCGCCTGACGAAAGCGACGCTGGCGGCGCGCCCGCCGAGGCGGCGCATGATTTCGCCGCCCGGGGGCCGGCTCATCTTCCGCCCTCGGCGGTCCATGAGTCGGTGGCCGACGGGTTGGTGTTCCATGAGTCCGAGGCGGCGCAAGCGCCCGGGCAAGGCGATATCCAAGCGACCGTCTCCGCCGCCGGCGAAGCGCCTTCCAGGTCTGACGAGACGGCGCAGGGCGAAGCCGACGAATCCTCCCGTCCCAAGCGCTCCGGCTGGTGGCGGCGCGCGCGCGCCACATTCGTCGGCGAATAGGAGCGAGCGACGCTATGCGGAGCCCGCCCTTGGCCGAGACGAGAGGGGGCCGGGCGCCCCGAGACCGCGCACGAAATTGTGAACGCGCGACGTTATCCCTTGGCGGCGCGCGATTGTCGCCTTAATGAGACGCTTGCCGGAATTCGCCATGCGAGATTCTCATGGTCGAACTCAAGGTGGGTAGGGCGCTCGCGCCAGTGGCCTTGACGCGCGCCGCCCACGGATCCGATCTGGGAGAACGAAATGAAACGATCGCTGGCCTTTGGCGTCGTCGCCGCCCTGCTGGGCGCGCTCGCTGGCTCGTTTGGCGCGGGCGCCGCCGAGTTCACGCCCGAACAAAGGACCGAGCTTGGCGCGATCATCAAGGACTATCTGATCAATAATCCGGATGCGCTGCGCGCGGCGATTGATGCGCTGGACAAGCGCGACAAGCAGGTCGAGGCGCGGGCGAGACAGACCGCCGTCGCCGACCAGTCGGCCGCGCTGTTCTCTTCCGCCCACCAGGCCAATGTCGGCAATCCCAAGGGCGACGCGGCGCTCGTCGAGTTCTTCGATTACAATTGCCACTATTGCAAAGGCGCGTTGCCCGACGTCGCCAAGCTCATGCAAGGCGACCCGAATCTGAAGATTGTGCTGAAGGATTTTCCTGTTCTCGGACCAGGCTCGGTCGAGGCGGCGAAGGTCGCGAGCGCCGTTCGCAACCAGCTTCACGGCGACAAGTTCTGGCAGTTCCATTTCAAGCTGCTTGGCAGCCACGGCCCGGTCGGCAAGGCGGAAGCGCTCGCCGTCGCCAAAGAGATGGGCGTCGATATGGATCGGCTCAACAAGGACATGGAGAGCCCCGACGTGATGGCCGGGCTGCAGGAAGTGATGCGCATGGCCGACGCCTTGCAAATCAACGGCACCCCGACATTCGTGGTCGGCCAGGAGGTGGTCGTCGGCGCTGTCGGCTATGATGAGCTCAAGCAAAAGATCGACAGCGTTCATAAATGCGGGCATGCCGTCTGCTGACCGACGAAATCGACCTTTAGTCATGCGGGCCCGTTCACTCTTGGAACCGGCTCGCTTTTTTTGACCGAACGGGGCTCGTCTTCGCCATGACCATGTTTCAAGCCGTCGTCATGGCCGTGCTGCAAGGCGTGACGGAACTGTTTCCGGTCAGCAGCCTCGGCCACGCGGTCATTCTGCCGCGCTTGCTGCACTGGAGCCTCGACCAGAAGGCGGCCGATTTCCTGCCCTATCTCGTTGTGATGCATCTTGGCACGGCGGTGGCGTTGCTGCTGTATTTCTGGCGCGACTGGCGGGCTTTCGCGGTTTCGCTGCTGAGCCAATCGGGCCCGCGCGCCAAGACGGATCGGCGCATCTTCCTGTTTGTCGTGCTGGCGACCATTCCGGCGGTCATTGTCGGCTCGGTTCTTCGTAAATTGCTTGGCGATGCGTTCGGCACGCCGATGCTCGCGGCGATTTTCCTGGTGGTGAACGGCTTCATCCTGTTCGTCGGCGACAGGATCGGCGGCGAGGCGGTCGGCGCGCTGGACCAGCTCAACTGGAAAGGCGCGTTGGCCATCGGCGTCGCCCAATGCGCCGCGCTCATTCCCGGCGTATCGCGCTCGGGCGCGACGATCGTCGCCGGCGTCGTCGCGGGGCTGCGACACAAGGAGTCGGCGCGGTTCTCGTTCCTGATGGCGCCGCCGATCATGCTCGGCGCGACAGTGCACGAAGCGCCGGCTCTGCTCAGGGAAGGCGCGACTTTGGGCGGCGCCGCGCTCGTCTCGGGAATCGTCGCCGGCATCGTCGCCTATCTCAGCATCGTTTTTCTAATGCGCTATTTCGGCCGGCACGAGTTCGAGGCGCTGAACCCGTTCGCCTATTATTGCTGGGTTGCGGGCG
>JBEKSH010000126.1:0-9284 GCA_049517235.1 Roseiarcus sp.
CCGGCGACAGGAAGTCGTTGTGATGGAGTCCGCGCAACACCACGGTCAATGGCCTCTGAGGCGAAACTCGGGTGAAAGAGGGAAATCGGCGAGAGCCATCGTCCGCATGACGTCATGAACGACGCCCGTGCAGCTGGCCTCGAGCGGAGGCCGGCAAAGCGTCGGTGGTGGAGGTTCATTGCGACGAAGCAGTAGCGATGACCGGGGTTGGAGCTTGATCCGGGTCGTCGGGCAGGAAATATTTGCAGGCTCGGATTTACGACGGCGCTCGCGGAAAAGCTCGCGGAGGGCGCACGCCTGGTGGGGCGGCCTGAACAGTCTGGTGAGGGAAGAAAGCTGCTGGCGCGCAGGCGGTAGGCCATCGGCGCGGTCCGCGCGAGCGACCGGATTCCACGCCAACGAGACAGTCAAGCTGACTGCGGGCGTGCGATCATCACGACAGACGCGTTTCGACCCCAACGAGACGGTCAAGTCGACCGCCGGCAAACAATCCCCGCGACCGGCTCTCGACCAAAGCCGACCGCGAATGTCAGTAGTATCGCGGATAGTCTGGCGCTTCCCGGCGGATCGCCGCTCCGTCGTCAGCCTGCGGGTCCCTCGGGTCGTCCCAGGTTGACGGCTGGGCGGGAAGGACGACGACCTTGGCGCCGAGCGGAACGCGCCTGTAGAGGTCCATGATGTCCTGGTTCAACAACCGGATGCATCCCGAAGAGACCTTCGTGCCGATGCTCCAGGGCTCGATGGTGCCGTGCAGGCGATAGTGCGTGTCCTTTCCGTCCTTGTAGAGGTAGAGTGCGCGGGCGCCGAGAGGGTTGCCCTCGCCGCCGGGCATCCCCTCGCTGTACGGCCCGTAGCGATCGGGCTCGCGAGCGATCATGTCCGGGGTTGGCGTCCAGTGCGGCCATTCGGCCTTGCGGCCGATCTTCGCCTCGCCCCGGAAATTGAAAGCCTCGACCTTGCCGACGCCGACACCGTAGCGAAGCGCCCAACCATTTTCCTGGACGAGATAGAGGAACCGGTCATTCGGGTCGACAACGATCGTTCCAGGCCTTTCGCGGGTCTCGTAGGCGACTTCCTGTCGCAAATATTGCGGCTGCACCTGGCTGAGATCGACCGCTTCAACCGCGAACGGCTCATCGGCGACCGCGCCATAGATCGAAGCATAGCGGAGGTCGACGCCAACGCCGCCTGCATTCCAGGCGACTCCCGGCCCGGCCCCGTCCTGAGCAGCGCAGCCGGTTAGAATCAAGGGTGCGCCGAAGACGAGCGCGCGACGGGTCATGGGCATTGTGTGGCGAGGTCCTGTGGATCATTCCTTGTCCAGCATAGGAAAGTCCGCTCTTCTTGAACACCCGTGGATCCGTTGCGCAGCTGACCGCGTCAACCCATTCCTCAGGCGGCTCGGTTGACGGACCAACCCAATCGTCGCCGACGCTGGAGCCGTTGCCATTCTTCCCCTCGTTGACCCTGAAATCTATCCCACACCAAGCGATTTGGCTGAATTCCTGGCAATCTGCGCGACTTCGGACGCCACCGTCGCAGCCGAGCGAGCCGGGGTCCCGGGACGGCGCTGACTCACACGCCGGCCCGGCCTCGCTGCGCGGCGGGTTCAGTCCAGGCGGGCGACGACGGCCAGACGTTTGACCCGGCCATGCTGATAGGCCCGCAAGAAGGCGTCGTAATCCTTGAAGGACACGCATCCGTTGGAATCGCCGTTCGGGCCGAGCATGTAAGAGTGGGCCAGCAGGCCTGCGCGTCCGAAGAGGTCGCCGTCGCCGACGGGTTTGAGGCGTAGCGCTTGCACGCCGTGGAACGGCTGCTCGCGCAGCTCGAGTTCATAGACGTCGGGCGGCGTGGCGCCGCGATTACGCTCGTTGACGTGACTCGGTTCGTCGAGCCTGTCGCCCAGGCCCGAGTGCGCCTCCAATCTCGTTCCGTCGGGCAGGTAGACGGTATGCGCCGCGATATCATAGACGGCGGTCGAGCGATCGTAGCGGGACAAGGACGAGGGGCTGAACGACAAGCTGGACGTGGCGCTTCGCAGGGCGCTGAGGACGCCGCCTCCCCTCGGGTCGCTGCGAACGCCGCTTTCCGGCGCCGCGTAGGCGAGCGCGGGCCCCGAAGGTTGCGCGGCGCCGAACAGCTTCTGCAGGAAATTGCGATTGTCGACGGGGGCGACGGTCTTTGCGGTCCGCCGGGTGAGACGGCCGTCGGGAACCTGCGCGGGCGCTGGCGATTTGAGCTCGGCGGGACGAGGCGGCGGCGCGGGCGCGTTCTCGCCGCTTTGCGAAACAGTCTGATTCGGCGGCGGCGGACTCGTCGCCGGCTCCCGGATGGCGCCAAGAGGCGACGGCGCAGCGGCCTCGACGTTCGACGGGAGCGCAGAGCGCCGCGCCAGCGGCGCCGGCGCGGCGCCCGACAAAAATCCGGGGCCGACAAGCGCGCCATAGGGATTGGAGGCGATAACGGGCGCGGAAATCGGCGCGGATGCGGCCGCCGGCGCGGAGCCCGAGGAAGACCGAGGGTCGACAAGCGCGCCATAGGGATTGGAGGCGATAGCGGGCGCGGAATTCGGCGCGGATGCGAGCGACGGCGGCCGGAAATCAGGGGCGACGACCGGACGCAAATAGATTATCCAGACGCCGAACAACGCGCCCAAGGCGAGAGCGACGGCGCCCGGAACCGTCCGCGACAAAATCTGCCGGCTTACGCCGCAGTCGAACGCAACCAGACCCGTTGGCGCAGCGATCCCCTGACTCATTGGCCCCGCTATTGCCCCGCTTTCCCGACAATTCTATCCAATAATTCTATAATATGCGCGCTTAACAATTAACCAACATTCCGCGCGGCGCAAGACGCTGCGCGCCCCCGCCGCGGCGACTCGCGCAGCGCCGCGCGGCCATCCGAACCCGGCTTCGCAGCCTTGCTGGAGCCGCATTGGGGCGATTCTTAGGCCACTGGGGCGAACCGCTCGGGCATGCGCCGCTTTGACGCGCCGACGAATTTCCGGCGGTTTGCTCTCTTCAAGCGCCGGGCGATGGCCGGTTGTCCAATTCATGGGCGAGGAGGATATGCAATGTGTATCATGTCCCCGTCACCCGGTAACCCGCGGCGGATTTGCGACTGGATGACAACGAAATCCGCGCTTTCGACGCGCGCCGGGCCAATGTCCCCGGCTTCGAAGCACGCAAGCCCGCATGTCGACGATTGGCAATTGCCAAAGTCCCCCGACGGCGGCAATCTCGGCCTCGCCAGAACTTTCCTATGGCGAATGTCGGTCGAACCGCCGTTTCGGCGTCAAAATCACAAAAAAAGCATCGTGTCGGGGGGATCGGCCATGGATTTTGTGGAGACGACAATCGAAGGTTCGATCGGGACGATCTGTCTCGACCATCTCGAAAAGCGCAACGCGCTGTCGGCGGCGTTGATCGAACAAATCGCCAAGGCGCTCGCAAGCTTTACCGAGGCTCGCGCGCGCGTGGTCGTCCTGCGCGCCCGGCCCGGCGTCAAGATCTGGTCGTCCGGCCACGACGTGGACGAATTGCCGGAGGGGCGGCGCGATCCGCTCGGCTGGTACGATCCTCTGAGGGTGCTGATCCGGGCGATCGAAAATCATCCGGCGCCGGTCATCGCCATGATCGAAGGGGGCGTGTTCGGCGGGGCCTGCGAGGCGGCGATGGCCTGCGACATCGTCATCGCCGCGCCCAACGCCACGTTCGCGCTGACGCCGGCCAAGCTGGGCGTTCCCTACAATGTCTCGGGCATGCTGACCTTCCTGAACAGCGCCTCGCTCAGGATCATCAAGGAGATGGCGTTCACGGCCAGGCCCATCGCGGCGGAGCGCGCGCTGCGCATCGGATTGATCAATCATCTGACGCCGCTCGAAGAACTCGAGTCGTTCACCTACGCAATGGCGGCCGACATCGTCGAAAACGCGCCACTCTCGATCGCGGTGATGAAGGAGGAATTGCGCATCCTGGCCGGCGCGCATCCGATGAGCCCGCAAGGTTTCGAACGCGTGCAGGGGCTCAGACGCATCGTCTACGAGAGCTCCGACTACGTCGAGGGCATCCGGGCGTTCAAGGAGAAGCGCAAACCCGTCTACCGCGGCCAATAGCCTTCCTCGTCCGCTATCGCCATCAGTTTTCGATCGCCTCGCGCGCGTCGACGAGGCGGGCGCCCATTGTCCAGTCTCCCGACAAACGAGACCGACAATCGGAAGCGGATTCCTTCATCGTTTGCCTGGCGGAGCGGCGCGCGAGAGGAATGCGTGACGCGGTCCTGATTCCCGGACGCGATGATTGCGACCTGCCGCTGGTTGCCCCCTGCCGTCATGGCCGGCCTTGTGCCGGCCATCCACGCCGGGCCAACATGCTCGGATGCGCGGAGGTTGGGTCACCATCATGACGAACCGGCCAAACGGCACGCTCTACACGGGCGTGACGAACGATATCGCCCGGCGAAGCTGGGAGCACCGGGAAGGCCGCATCGAAGGGTTCACCAAGAGGTATGGGCTGAAACTCCTTGTTCTCGCGGAACATTATGAAGACATCCGCGACGCCGTTCAGCGTGAGAGCAATATCAAGCACTGGCCGCGCGCATGGAAGGTGCGCCTGATTCTGGCCGCCAATCCCGACTGGCGGGATTTGTATGAAGACCTGAACCAGTAACGAGCGCCAACAGCCTTTCCGGCGCTGCGATTATCGAGAAGAAAGACGTGGATGGCCGGAACAAGTCCGGCCATGACGCCCTGGGGTTTGTAAATCGATGCGATCAAAGGTTCGAACTTTCAGAGTCCTCATATAACCAGGAGCCGTCGGCCGGCGCGCAAGTGTTCATGGCGTTGCTCAACGAAACGACCGTCAGGCTGCGCATCGGCGCCGATCCCGCGACGCCGACGCAGATCTGGCGAAGGCGCGACGTGACGAGCTGGTCGGTCAGAGGCGGGCGCCCATTGTCCAGGCTCCCGGCAAACGAGACTGACGACCGGAAGCGGATTCCTTCATTGTTCGCCTGGCGGAGCGGCGCGCGAGAGGAAGTCGAACTCAAGGATCGCGTTTCAGGCGACCGCCGAAGGCGGCGGCCCTTCGGGCCGTCCTGTGTGCCGGGCATGGCCGGCGTCCTGGGGGTGAAAGTCCCCTGTGCAACCCGATGGAGGTGAAGCACGAGCGAAGCGCAAGGGCGGTCTCGCGAGGGACCGTCTGAAGGAAGCGTGGAGCAAAGCCGCGACCCGACGAACAGAAACCGGATACGAGGCAGGGCTGGCCGGACGAGCGGGCAGGAGATCGCAAAGTCCATATCCATCAAGGGCCGGAACTGTAAATCCGGCGGGTGTGCGAGGAAGGACGCCGGGCTTACCCCGGGAGGTCCGCATCGTGTCCTTTCAGGACTGGGAACGCCGCAAGGCGTCCCGACCGCGACGCGGAAGTCAGCAGAGGGCGTAGTAGGCCCAGCGTATCGAGCCGAAGGCCCGAACGGTCCCCGATGAGGGGTTGAAGGAAAGGGCGAGTAGACCGGACGTCTCATGAGCGCAACGCGACCGCCAATCCAGCTTGAGCTGGACTTGCCGATGCCCGACGGGGGTGAAGCCCCGCGCCGGGACGCGCGAGAGGTCGAAGCGGCCATGGCGGCGGCCGGACCCGAAAGCCCGGCGGTTACAGAACGGTTCATGGAGGCGATCTGTGACCCGGACAACATCGAAGACGCTTTGAACGCGGTGATGCGCAACAAGGGCGCGCCCGGCGTTGACGGGATAACCGTCAAGCAATTGCCGGGGGTTCTCAAAGCGCGCTGGCCGGAGATCGAAGAACAGCTGCTTGCGGGGCGCTACCAGCCGCAGCCGGTGCGTCGGGTGAGAATCCCGAAGCCGGACGGGGGGACGCGCAACCTCGGCATTCCAACGGTGATTGATCGCGTGATCCAGCAGGCGGTCCTGCAGCGGCTTCAACCGCTGTGGGACCCGACGTTCAGCGAGCACAGCTACGGCTTTCGGCCGGGCCGCTCCGCCCACCAGGCGGTGGCGCAGGCGCAAGCCTATGTCATCGAAGGCTATCGGTTCGTCGTCGATATTGACCTGGCGAAGTTTTTCGACCGGGTCAATCACGACCGGTTGATGGCCGCGGTGGCGGCGCGCGTCGGCGACAAGCGGTTGCTCCGGCTCATCCGGAGCTTCCTGACGGCCGGCGTGCTCGACAGCGGGTTGTTCGAGGGCAGTCGGGAAGGGACGCCGCAAGGCGGTCCCCTTTCGCCACTGCTCTCGAACCTCGTGCTGGATGAACTGGATCGCGAGCTTGAGCGGCGCGGCCACCGGTTCGTGCGCTACGCGGACGATTGCAATGTCTACGTGCGCAGCGAAACGGCCGGCCGGCGGGTCATGGCGAGCCTGACCCGCTTCATCGAACGACGCCTCAAGCTGCAGATCAACACCCAAAAGAGCGCCGTGGACCGACCGTGGCGACGCTCGTTCCTCAGCTTTACGCTGCGGGACGAACCGGCGCTGCGCCGATGCATCGCCGACAAGGCCGTCGCCCGGTTCAAACACCGGGTGCGCGCGCTGACGGGGCGGCATCGGGGCATAAGTCTGGCGCGGATGATCCGCGAACTGGCTCCATACCTGCGGGGATGGGCCGGTTACTTCGGCTTCAGTCAGTGGCGCGAGTTGCAATCCCTCGAAAGCTGGGTCCGACGGCGCTTGCGCTGCGTCGCCTGGGTCCAGTGGAAGACGCGCGGCAATCGCTATCGCGAATTGCGCCGCCTTAACGTCCCCGAACGGCTGGCGAGCGAGGCCATCTTCAGCCCCAAGGGCCCTTGGCGGCTCAGCTTCTGCGAAGCCCTGCATCGCGCCTTCACCAAAGCGCGCTTCCGTCGTCTGGGCTTGCCCGCCATGCACACGCTCGTGAGCGCTTAATCCGCCGAACCGCCGTGGTACGGACCCGTACGCCCGGTGGTGTGGGAGGGGCGGCGTCGCGAGACGCCCCCCTATCCCGATTGAGCGACGCAATCGGCGAAGGGTTGAACGACGGGCGCCTCAGCGATCGAGAGATTTCGTAAAAGAATTCTGCCATAGTCGGATTCGCCCATTGAAAGAGCTCTTACGTTCGAAACATGCACCAATCGATCAGCCAACACCTTGGATTCATTGATGTTTTTGCCGGGTGCGGCGGCCTCTCGCTCGGGCTGGCACAGGCAGGCTTCAAGGGCTTGTTCGCCATTGAGTGCAACGAGTGCGCATTTGCGACCTTCAATGCGAACTTTCTTGCGAAAGACGCGCGCCACACGTTTGAGTGGCCGGTCTGGCTCCCGAAGGCTGCGATAGGAATCGCGGAACTTCTTGCCCAGCACGAGAAGCAATTATCAGCCTTAGAGGGAACGGTTGTGCGAAGCATCATGCGTCAGCCATTTGCCTGTTACCCTTTTGGTCCCAAGCCCAGAGCAGCTCAAGCAATTTCCGAGGCAGGCAATCAATTCCGTTTTCCAAAAACAATTTCTGGACATTCCAGAATTTCCGTTGCATGCTGATGAAGCTTCGATCCCGTCGCGACGACCGGTCAGACCGCCCGGCCTGCGGCGCGGGCGGGAAAACAGCGCGCGGCGAGGCGTTGAGAGAGGGCCACAGGACAGGAGGCGGCTGTGGATTGAGCGCGGATTTCAGAAAACAGGACTTTCCAAATTTTTTCGCTCGCAAGCTTCTGATATTCCCGGATTCCGCCAAGAAAAAATTTGGAAATGCAAATTTTTGATTCGGCCAAGCCGTTGATATCGTTGAGGCCGACACAGGGCCTGCAAATCAAAAGTTTGGAAATCTAGGAAGAAATTTGGATTTCCAAATTTTCGCGGGAGCGCCGATCGCGGCGTCGCCTCGCCGCCTGCGCGGCGCCGGCGCCGCGGCGCGGGCGGGGAAATTATCCGCCGCGCACGGCTTTGATTTTGCTCGATTCCGGGAAAGAAACCGTACGCGCCGGGCGCCGCCGCTAGGGCCGGACGGGCATTGCTTGTGCGTCGGACGCCGCGCCTGGGAGCGCGGGCGTCCCGCCCGCTCTTTCCTGTCAGCCGTGAGGCGGCGCCGCTGGCGTAAAGAGGCGACCGGGACGGTCGCGGTCCCAGGCCCGCGCCGCCCTCGGCCTGGCCGCCTCGCAGCGCGCCCGGTCAGACCGCGCGGCCCTCCCGCGCGAGCAGCCGCAGCACCGCGCTCAGCACCGCCTTCAGCGAGGCGGTGACGATGCTCGGGTCGATGCCGACGCCGTGGATGATTTCGCCGCGCGCGTCCTGCAGTTCGACGTAGCAGGCGGCGGTCGCCGAGGCGCCGCGGCCGACCGCGTGCTCGTGATAGTCGAGGAACGAGAATTCGAGGCCGAAGGCGCGCTTCAGCGCGTCGACGAAGGCGTCGATCGGCCCGTTGCCGGCGCCCTCGACGGTCAGCGTCGAACCGTCGGCGCGCCTGAGCAAAGCGGTGAGCTCGCGGCTGTCGCGCCCGGTCGGCAGCATCTGCTGCGAGGCGAGCGCCAGCGGCGCCGCCGACAACAGATAGGTCTTGTCGAACAAAGACCAGACGTCGGCGCTGGAAAGCTCCTTGCCGTCGCGGTCCATCTGCGCCTGGGCGATTTTCGAGAACTCGATCTGCAGCGCGCGCGGCAGGTCGAGCCCGTGGTCGGCGCGCAGGATATAAGCGAGGCCGCCCTTGCCGGACTGGCTGTTGATGCGGATCACCGCCTCGTAGGTGCGCCCGACATCCTTCGGGTCGATCGGCAGATAGGGCACCTGGAACAGGGGATCGTTGCGCTTTTCCAGCGCCTCGAAGCCCTTCTTGATCGCATCCTGGTGCGAGCCGGAAAACGCGGTGTAGACGAGTTCGCCGACGTAAGGATGGCGCTGGTGCACCGGCAATTGCGTGCAATATTCGGCGACGTCCTTGATCGCGTCGACGTCGTGCAGGTCGAGTTCGGGGTCGATCCCTTGGGTGAACAGGTTCAGCGCCATCGTCACGATGTCGACATTGCCGGTGCGCTCGCCGTTGCCGAACAACGTGCCCTCGACGCGGTCGGCGCCCGCCATCAGCGCGAGCTCGGCCGCGGCGACCGCCGTGCCGCGATCGTTATGCGGGTGCACCGACAAAATCACGCTGTCGCGGTCCGAGATATGCCGCCCGAACCATTCGAACTGGTCGGCGTAGACGTTGGGCGTCGCCATCTCGACGGTGGCGGGCAGGTTGAGGATCAACCGCCTCTGCGGCGTCGGCCTGACGATCGCCTTGACCGCCTCGCAAACCTCCAGCGAAAAATCGAGTT